>NZ_JBHXBG010000178.1:0-10866 GCF_042726755.1 Promicromonospora sp. NPDC060271
AGGGTGACCTGTACGTCTGACACGTGCGGCGCCGTCTGACAGCTCAGCGCACTGCGTCAGGCCGGGCGCTTCTTCGGCATGCCCTCGAGGGTCTTGGCCGGGTCGCGCTCGATCACGCCGTCCAGCGCCTCGTCGATCTGCTTCATCAGCTCGGCCGGGATGGTCACACCCGAGGCCTTGACGTTCTCGGCCACCTGCTCCGGACGCGACGCCCCGACGAGCGCGGCGGCGACGTTGTCGTTCTGCAGCACCCACGCGACGGCGAGCTGCGCCATCGACAGGTCCAGCTCGGCGGCCACCGGCTTGAGGTTCTGCACGGCGGTCAGCGTCTCGTCGGTCATGAAGCGGCTGATCGTCTGCGCTCCACCCTTCTCGTCGGTCGCGCGCGAGCCGGCGGGCGCCGGCTGGCCCGGCAGGTACTTGCCGGAGAGCACGCCCTGCGCCATGGGCGACCAGACGATCTGCGAGACGCCGGCCTCCTTCGAGGCGGGCACCACCTCGTCCTCGATGACCCGCCACAGCATGGAGTACTGCGGCTGCGAGGAGATGAGCTGGAAGCCGAGCTCCTTGGCGAGCGCGGCGCCGGCGCGGATCTGGTCGGCGGACCACTCCGAGACACCGATGTAGAGGGCCTTGCCCTGGCGCACGATGTCGGCGAACGCCTGCATCGTCTCCTCGAGCGGGGTCTCGACGTCGTACCGGTGCGCCTGGTACAGGTCGACGTAGTCGGTGCCGAGTCGGGTCAGGGAGCCGTTGATCGACTCCATGATGTGCTTGCGGGACAGGCCCACGTCGTTCGGGCCCTTGGGGCCGGTGGGCCAGTAGACCTTCGTGAAGATCTCCAGCGACTCGCGTCGCTCGCCCTTCAGCGCGTCGCCGAGCACCTGCTCCGCGGCCGTGTTGGCGTACGCGTCAGCGGTGTCGAAGGTGGTGATACCCGCGTCGAGGGCGGCGCGGACGCACGCCGTGGCGACGTCGTTCTCCACCTGCGAGGCGTGGGTGAGCCAGTTGCCGTAGGTGATCTCCGAGATCTTGAGACCACTGTTGCCGAGGTACCGGTAGTTGACCATGTCGTCACCCTATGACAACCGTCGAATCGAATCGACCCCCTCCTTCATCACTCGATCCTGGCGCGGTGCAGGGCCGCCGTGCCGGCGTCCACGTCCTCCACCCGCCAGGCGACGAGGTCCCCGGCGATCGCGACCGACGCCGCACCGGGGCCGCGGTCCAGGAGGCGGGGCCGCCCCTCGCCGAGCGCGTCCTCGACCAGGTACACGGCGTTCCCGTGGTCACCCGTCGTGCTCCACACCAGGTCGTCCGCGGCCACGTCGATCGAGGTGACGACGTCCCCCGCGGCGCCAGGTTCGAAGACCCGCTCCTGTCCCGTGCTCCGATCCAGCACGTGGACGGCGGCGCCGTCGTTCCAGGCCACGAGCCCGTCGGACGCCGCGAGCTTCGTGCCCCGGTCGGCGGCGCCCCCGGGCTCGTCGACGGTCGCGGGCCGGATGACCTCCGTGCGCCCGTCGTCCCGGTATGACGTGATGGCGTACCGCGCCACACCGTCGGTGCCCCTCTGCGCGGTCGTGGTGACCACCTCGTCGTCGTTGGTCGTGAACGTCAGCGCATCCGTCGCGACGACCTGCTCGTCGCCCTCGCCGTCAACGGCCTTCGCCGAGACCGTGCGCACGTGCTCGCCGTCGGACCCCGGAGCGGAGGACAGCCAGACGACCCGGCCCGCCGTGAGCCCGACCAGCGGGTCGCCGAGGATCTCGTCGGCCCCCGGCTGGTCGGCGGCGCCGTGCTCGACCACCGTTACCGGTGCCAGCGCGGCCCCGATCAGGTAGGTCCGGATCGCCCAGGCGGCCGGGTCGCCGCCGTCGACCACCGGCGACTCGGCCCAGGCCAACCGGTCGCCCTGGCGTACGGCCGAGAGGATCACGGCGGCGCGGCCGTCGACCGTTCCGGACTCCAGGTACTGGCCCGCGTGCGGGATGCCGTCCTCCTGGATCTCCACGCCCTCGACCACCGAGCTACCGATGGCGTCGGGCGTTCCCGGAACCCCCGGGAAGGTCTTGACCATGAAGTACGAACCGTCCGCTGCGAGTGTCGCCGTAGCGGTGTCGTCACCCAGGACGGCGAACGTCTCGCGCAGCGGCTCCACCTCCGCTGCGGGAACGGTCGGGGCGGCGGTCAGGCCAGGCCCCGGCTCCGGGCTCTCGAGCAGCCGGTCGATGCCCATGACCTCCCGGAACCACTCGCTGCCCGGCAGGGCGACGTCGCCAAGGCCGGGCACCCGCACCGGTCCCAGCAGGAACCACACCAGGAGCAGCGCGGCGACGCCCGACGTCGCGCCCTGCGCCACCCGGCGGCGGCGCAGCGCCGCCCGGCTGCCGCGCAGCACGCCGACGGCGTCCACGACCGGCGCGTCGACCAGCTCCAGGTCGGCCCCCGCGACCATGCCGCGCAGGTGTTCCAGCGCGCGGGCGTTGGTCGCCTTGACCGTGCCGACGCTCCGGCCGAGCTCCGCCGCGACGTCCGCCTCCGAGAGGTCCAGCAGGTGCCGGAGCACGACGACGCGCCGCTGCTGGGGTGCGAGCCGTGCGAGGGCCCGCACGAGCGCGTCCCGTAACCCCACCTCTCCGGAGCTGTCCTGGGCGGCCCCTACCGGAAGGTGGTCGTCGCCCGGTATCACCTCGCGCCGGGCGTGCCGCCACGTGTCGATGCGCTGGTTCACCAGGACGCGCCGGGCATACGCGCGAGGCTCGCGGTCCCGCACCCGGTCCCAGACGCGGTAGGTGCGCTCGAACGCGGTCTGCACCAGGTCCTCCGCCCGGTGGCGGTCGCCGGCCAGGAGGTACGCGGTGCGGTAGAGGTACGGTCCCGCCGTGTCGACGAACGCGACGAAGTCGTCGTCACGCGACCGAGCCACGCGCACGGTGGCGCGCTCGGTGACCCGGTCGGTCTCATCTTCGGTGTCGATGCTCATACCCCCCACCACGTACGGCGACGCTCGCAGGTTTATCGGCCGACCGCCCGGGTTTGCCCGACCCGTCCCTGCCGCGAGCGCCGGAACACCTCCCCGTACGTCAGAGCGGGCGGTCGGCCCCCGCCGGCACGCCCTGGAGCCTGCGCAGGACGCCGGCGGCCAGCAGGGCCTGCCCGACGACGTAGGTCACGACCACCGCGCGCAGGCCGATGGCGGTGCCGACCCCACCCGCCGTGGTCACGACCAGCAGCATCGCCGCCGCCGCGACGTGGAGCAGCGCGCCGATGCCCGCGAGGCGGTCGGCCCGCCAGGCCGCCACTGTGAGCAGGGACACCGCGGCGACCCAGGCCGCGCCCGCGGCGACCGCGCCCGCGACGTAGTCGCCGAGGTCCACGTGCGCGACCCCTGCGACCAGGACCGCGGCCACGACCACGCCGATGGCCCAGCAGATGACGTCCGCCGCCGAGCGCAATGGTCCCGCGCCCAGCCACCCGCGGAACGCGACGGCCTGGACGACCAGGGCCAGGGCGAGGACCGCGCCGCTCAGCATCGCCATGTAGAGGAGTCCCTCGAGCTCCATGCCACTCATCAGCGCGTCCCACACCCCGGGGAAGAGCGCGGTCGTGACGAACACGTCGCCCAGGTAGCCGAGCGCGAGCGCGACCAGCGTGAGGACAACGGGACGCGGCCGCAGCACCCCGCCGGACGACGGCGCCGCCGACCACAACATCAGTGCCAGGAACGGCAGCAGCAACAGGTGCGCCACGAGAGCCACCGTGCGCGTCCCTTCCTCCCATGCGCCCACGTCGCCCGTCGTACGGAGCACGATCGCGACGAGCAGCAGGCCGCACGCGGTCCGGGACACGGGCCCGGGCAGGACGGCACGAATCCCCGCGCGCGGGGCTTCGACACCGCTGCTGGTCACGTCGCTGGTCATGTCGCTCGTCATGTCGCAATGGTGGGGGCCCGCCCGCCCGGGCGCCACCAAAGCTGAGGTCTTCGTCAGTGGCGTCCGGTCAGGCCTGACGGCGCGAGCCACCGGGCGGAGACCTGCACGACGGGGCCGACACCGAAGGCGAACACGACCGTCGCCCACCCGAACGTCCCGCCCAGCAGCACGCCGAGCAGCACGACACCGACCTCGATGCCGGTCTTGACCAGCCAGACGGGCCAGCCGGTCTGCTGCACCAGGCCGGTCATCAGCCCGTCGCGCGGGCCCGGGCCGAACCGCGCCCCGACGTAGGCGGCGGTGCTCACCCCGAGCAGCACGATCCCGCCGAGGGCCAGGCCGATCCCGGCCGGGAGTCCCGGGGTGGGCAGCAGCCGTTCCAGCACCCACAGGGCCGGGTCGATCACGAGGCTGATCACGATGATGTTGGCGATTGTGCCGACGCCCGGACGCTGGCGCAGCGGGATCCAGGCGAGCATCACCAGCAGCCCGATCCCGAGCACCACCCATCCGTAGGCCAGGCCCGTGCGGTCCACGATGCCCTGGTCCAGCACCGCCCACGGCATCGCGCCCTGGCCCGAGTAGAGCATCATCGCCGTGGCGACGCCGAAGCCGACCAGGCCCAGCAGAAGCTGGGTGACCCGGCGCACGGGGTGCATCAGGACGGCTGCGGGGCTCCGTTCCTCGGGTGCGGTCGCGGGGAGCGTTCCGTGGTCGGCCGGTCGGCCGGTGGTCGTGGTCATGCACCCATGGTGCTCGCCATTGGCCTTGTCTTCCATGGCCAATCGGAGAAGAGTGGCCTCATGTCCGTCGCGAGTCCCACCGTGCTGCGTCAGCTCTCCCCCACCACGACGGCCCGGCTGCTCGGCGCGTGGCATGCGGGCGGACCCGCGTACCTGGCCCTCGCCGACGCGCTGCGGGCGGCGGTCCTGTCCGGAACGCTGGCCCCGCACACCCGCCTGCCGAGCGAGCGTGAGCTCGCGGCGGCGCTCGGCGTCTCGCGCACCACGACGTCGGGCGCGTACGCGCGGCTGCGCGAGCTCGGTTTCGCGACGAGCCGTGTCGGTTCGGGCACCGTCACCACGCTGCCGCAGCGCGCCACCGGGCCTGTTCCGGGCCGGCCGGCGGGCGGCGACGCACCGGTGGCCGGCGAGACCCTGCGGGGCGCCGTGCGGGCGCTCGGCCTGTCCGGCGTCGGGCACCTGGACCTGTGGCAGGCGACGCCGCCGGCCCCGCCCGAGCTGCACGAGGCCTTCACCCGTGCGCTGGAAGGGCTGCCCGCCTACCTGGACTCGGGCGGCTACGAACCGTACGGTCTGGCCCCGCTGCGCGAGGCCGTCGCGGCGCGCTACCGCGAGCGCGGTGTGCCGACCACTGCCGACGAGATCCTCGTGACGACCGGCGCGCAGCAGGCGATCGCCCTGCTCGCGCACACCCACCTGCGCCCAGGCGACCGCGCGGTGGTGGAGTCCCCCACCTACTTCCATGCGATGGAGGCCATGACGGACGCCGGAGGCCGGGTCGTCGGAGTGCCCGCCGGGCCGCTGGACGTCGACCTGCTCGCCTCGACGGTGCGGCGCGCCCGGCCACGGCTCGTGTACCTCGTGCCGGACTACCAGAACCCCACCGGTTCCGTGCTCTCCGCCGACGAGCGCGCGGCCGTCCGGGAGATCGCCGACCGGCACGGCGTCACGGTCGTGGGCGACGAGACGCTCGTCGAGCTCGGGCTGTCGGGCTCCGGCACACCACCTCCGTTCGCGGGGGACGGCACGTCGCCGCACGTGGTGTCGGTGGGGTCCGCCTCGAAGGCGTTCTGGGGCGGCCTCCGCGTCGGCTGGGTCCGGGCGCATCCGCAGGTGATCGCGCAGCTCGCCCGCGCGCGGCAGTCCGCGGACATCGCGACGGCGGTGCTGGAGCAGCTCGCCGTGACGGAGCTGCTCGGGCGCAGGGCCGAGGTGATGGTCGGCAGGCGTCGCATGCTGCGCGAGCGTCGCGACCTGCTCGTCGGCCGCCTCCGGGAGTCGTTCCCGTGGGACGTGCCCGAGCCCCCCGGCGGGCTGTTCTGCTGGGTGGACCTCGGCCTGCCCGTCGCTCAGGCCTTCGCGGCAGCGGCGGCAGCGGAGGGCGCGCTCGTCGCCGCAGGCCCGCTGTTCACGCCGGACAACGCGGGCGCCGCCTCGCACGTGCGGCTGACCTTCACCCGATCACCCGCCGAGCTGACCGAGGCCGTGCCCCGCCTGGCCCGGGCCTGGGGACGGGTGGCGGGCCGCCGGCGCGGCGCCCACGGCACAACTCACGGCACCAGGTAGCTCGAGTCCCGGGCGTCGGTGATCGCCATGTGCCCGGGCGCGTGGCCGATGGCGAACGACGGGCGCGACCGCATCACGGCGGCCTGCGGCGTCACCCCGCACGCCCAGAACACGGGGACCTCGCCGTCGCGGACCTCCACCGCGTCCCCGAAGTCCGGGGCCGCCAGGTCGGCGATGCCCAGTGCGGCCGGGTCACCCACGTGCACCGGGGCGCCGTGCACGGCGGGGTACCGGGAGGTGATGCGGACGGCGTCCGCCACCTGGCTCGCCGGGACCGGCCGCATCGACACGACCAGCGGGCCCGACAGGGCACCCGCCGGGCGGCACTCCCGGTTCGTGCGGTACATCGGCACGTTGGACCCGGCCTCGATGTGGCGCACGGGCACACCGCCGTCCAGCAGCGCGCTCTCGAAGGTGAAGCTGCAGCCCACGAGGAACGCGACCAGGTCGTCGCGCCACAGGTGCGTGACGTCGGTGAGCTCCTCGGCGAGCTCGCCGTCGCGGTACACGCGGTACGCGGGCAGGTCGGTGCGGAGGTCACCGGCGAAGATCGACGCCGACGTCTCGCCGGGCTCGGTCACGTCCAGGACCGGGCACGGCTTCGGGTTCCGCTGGGCGAACAGCAGGAAGTCGTACGCCTCGGCCCGGGGCAGGGCGATCAGGTTGGCCTGCGTCCACCCGGCGGCCCAGCCCGACGTCGGCACCCGCAGCCCGGCCCGGAACCGCGCCCGCGCCTGGTCCGGGGTGAGCAGATCAGGCGTGAGCCGGTCCGGGGCGGTCACGGAACTCGCAGCTCCACGCTCGGTGCGGCCTGGGTGCCGTCGTGCAGCAGGCGTGCCTGCACCGCGCCGGCCTCGGCCAGCGCGCGCCAGTGCTCGCCGAGCCACTGCTCGGCGTCGTACTGCGCCGTGAACACGGGGGTGACGGGTTCGCTCAGGCGACGCCCCTCGGCGTCGTCGAGGGCCCACTCCCACTGCGGACGGATCACTCCAGCCTCCCACTTGCCGTCGAGCCTGCCGACCGGGTCAGCGCGCGGTTGATCCGCGACGCCCACAGCGGCCCCTCGTAGACGAATGACGTGTAGCCCTGGGTCAGGTCGGCTCCGGCGCGCAGGTAGGCGCGGACGTCGTCGGCCCTGGTGATGCCACCGACGCCGATGATGACCGGACCCGCGCCGAGCCGCTTGCGCAGCCGGGCGACGACCTCGATACCCCGGCCGAGCAGCGGCGGACCGGACAGGCCACCCGGGCCGCGGTCGTGGCCGATCGTCGTGTTGACGGCGACCACGCCGTCGAGCCCCAGCTCGAGCACGAGGTCGGCGACGGAGTCGATGTCGTCGTCCGCGAGGTCCGGGGCGATCTTCACCAGCAGCGGGATGCGGCGGCCGGCCCCGGCGGAGCCCGTGGTGGTCGCCTCGTCGGCCGCGGCGCGCACCGCCTGCAGGATGGGCCGCAGCGACTCGGTCGCCTGCAGGTCGCGCAGGCCGGGCGTGTTCGGCGAGGACACGTTGACCACCAGGTAGTCCGCCCAGGGTGCCAGCAGCCGGGCCGACGTCGCGTAGTCCGCCGCGGCGTCCTCCGGCGGCGTGACCTTGGTCTTGCCGATGTTGGCGCCGACCACTATCGCGCGGCCCGCCGCGGTGCTCCGCAGCTTCCGCAGCCGGGCCGCCGCTGCCGCGGCGCCCTCGTTGTTGAAGCCCATCCGGTTGCGCACCCCGCGCACGTCGAGCTCGCGCCACATGCGCGGCTTCTCGTTGCCCGGCTGCGGCTGTGCGGTGACCGTGCCGATCTCGACGAACCCGAAGCCGAGCATCGTCAGGCCACGGACCGCTCTCGCGTTCTTGTCAAAGCCTCCGGCCAGGCCGAAGGGTGCAGGCACCACGCGGCCGAAGAGGCGCACGCTGCCCGGTCCGCCAGCGCGCTGGCCGAGGAACGGGGCGACGGCTCCCTGCACGAGGTCACGCAGCACCGGTGTGTTGCCCGCGCGCTCGATCAGCGAGAACGCGAGCTCGTGCGCCTGTTCCGGGTCCATGCGACGGAAGGCGGCGTTGAACAACAACGAGTACGGCCAGCTCATGCAGTCCTCTCCTCGGATGCGCCGGGCGACGTCCGCCACAGCCACCACAACCCCACGAAAGGCAGGACAAGGGGCACGTAACCGTAGCCCTGGCCGAACCCGGACCAGACGGTCGACTCGCCGAACACGTGCTCGTCGGCGAGCGACAGCGCGCCGACGGTCAGGATGCCGACGGCCTCGATACCCACTGTGATCCACGCGACCGTCCGCCAGGCGGGCGTCCCGATCGCGAGGGCGAACGTCGCGACTGCGTACACGACGGCGGCGAGGGTCGACAGCGAGTACGCCACCGGTGCCTCACCGAACTTCACGACCAGCTCGTAGGACGAGCGGCCGAGCGCCGCGAACGCCAGGATCCCGTAGACGGTCACCAGGACCCGGCCGAAGCCCTGCCCCGTCCGCCGTCCGGCCACCGCTCGCGCCATCATGCCCCCATCCAGATCTGCCACATCCGCCACTGCAGGAACGCGACCGTCAGGGACGCCACCAGCAGGACGACCGAGCTCCACTTCGTGCGCTCGGCGAAGGCCCACGCCGCGGCGACCGGAAGGATCACCAGCGTGGTGGCGTAGTAGCCCCAGAACAGCAGCGGGTCGTCCGCACCGGCGCCCGTGGCGCCCTGCACGATCGCCACGACGCCCTGGACCAGGACGAGGCCCTCGATGACGGCGCCGCCCCAGAGCTGGTTCAGGATCACCGCGCGGTCGCGTGCCACGAACCAGCCGGCCCACCCGGCCAGGACCACGCACAGCGCGACCACGAGGAGCAGGAGGGCAAGGATCACGTCCCGCAGACTACCCGGCGGCACCTACGGGGCGGCAATCGGATCGCGCGTGACCTGCGCCTCCATCCGAGTGCCGGACGCCGCCCCGAACCGGACGAACACCCAGGAAAGACCCAGCGGACCGGGAGCCGGACAGCGCGTCAGGGGTGCGGGATACGATCGGGCTCGTGACCTCCGTTACCCTCTCCAGCAAGAATCCCACCGCCGTGAAGGCCGAAGTGCTCGTGGTGGCGACCGCCCAGACGTCGGACGGCGTGGCCGTCGTGTCCGACCAGCTCCCAACGGATCTGCTGACCGAGCTCGAGTCGCTCGCGCCACAGCTCGGAGTGACCGGTGCGCGCGACGAGGTCCGCAAGATCCCGGCGGGCCCGAAGCTCGCGGTCGACGTCCTGGTCCTGACGGGGCTGGGTGAGCGCGCCGAGGACGGCACCTTCGCCGCCGAGACCCTGCGGCGCGCTGCCGGTGCCGCGACCCGCGAGCTGGCCGGCCTCAAGTCGGCGGCCATCGCGCTGCCCGCGTCCGACGACGACGAGATCACCGCCGTGACCGAGGGCGCGCTGCTGGGCGCCTACGCCTTCAACCGCTACCGCACCTCCGGCAAGGACGCCGGCAAGGACAACACCGCCAAGGACGGCGCGAAGGCGGCCAAGAACGGCAAGGACCCGGTCGCCGCCCTCGAGATCCTGACGCCGCTGCACAAGAACGCGAAGGCCAAGGTCGCCGCCGAGCGTGCCGAGATCGTCGCGGCGGCGGTGCACGCCGCCCGCGACCTCGTCAACGCGGCGCCCAACGAGCTGTACCCGGCCACGTTCGCCGACGCGGCGAAGGCCGCCGCCAAGGATGTCCGCCACGTCAAGGTGACCGTCCTGGACGACAAGCAGCTCGCATCCGGCGGCTACGGCGGGCTCACCGCCGTCGGCCAGGGTTCGTCGCGCGGCCCGCGCCTCGTCAAGGTCGCCTACACGCCGGCCAAGCCGAACGGGAGGGTGGCGCTGGTCGGCAAGGGCATCACGTTCGACTCCGGCGGCATCTCGATCAAGCCTGCCGCGGGCATGGAGGCGATGAAGTCGGACATGGCGGGCGCCGCCGCCGTCCTGTCCACGGTCGTTGCCGCCGCCAGGCTGAACCTGCCGGTGGCCGTGACCGGCTACCTCTGCCTGGCCGAGAACATGCCGGGCGGCAACGCGCAGCGCCCCGCCGACGTCATCACCATCTACGGCGGCAAGACCGTCGAGGTGCTGAACACCGACGCCGAGGGCCGCATCGTCATGGCCGACGGCCTCGTGTCCGCGATCGAGGACGGCCACGACGTCGTGCTCGACATCGCCACCCTCACGGGCGCGCAGATGGTCGCGCTCGGCAACCGCACCTCCGCCGTCATGGGCACCGACGCGGTCCGCGACGAGGTCAAGGCCGCCGCCGACACCTCGGGCGAGCTGTTCTGGCCGATGCCGCTGCCGGAGGAGCTCAAGTCGAACATCAAGTCCAAGGTGGCCGACGTCGCCAACTCCGGACCGCGCTGGGGCGGCATGCTCAACGCCGGCCTGTTCCTGCAGACGTTCGTCGGCGACCACCCGTGGGCCCACCTGGACATCGCAGGCCCCGCGTTCAACGAGGGCAGCGGGCACGGCTACACGCCCGGCGGCGGCACCGGCGTGGGCGTCCGCACCCTCCTGAGCTTCCTTGAGGGCCGCGCGGCCGCGAAGTAGCGGGAAATAGCGGTTCGCGAAGTAGAGCGCCTGTCCGAGTCTCCGGGTGAAGC
>NZ_JBHXBG010000179.1:0-10758 GCF_042726755.1 Promicromonospora sp. NPDC060271
TCCGCTTGCCGCACCCCGCTGCATAATGGACCTCTTAGATATCAGGGCGCGCCTGCCGGCGCCCGGGCCCGCGCCTCCGGCGGGGCCCCGCGATGGGGACCCCCGCGCGGCGGGCCTGGCGGCCCTTGCGCCACCCCCACCGCACCCCACCTCCGGCGCGAGCCCATGGCGGCAAACCATCAGCGGCGAGATCCAGGGTTACCCGGCCCCACGGATGCGGTCACGTTGACCGATGAACTGCCGGTAAAGGTCGATGCTGTCCACACCTAGCGCAGCCGCGACGCGCTCAAACTCGTTGAGGCGCGGAGCCTGGCGGCCCTTCGTGTAGTTGATGACCAAGCCCTCAGAGAGCCCGGCCTGGCGAGCGAGCGTCTTCTTGTTCATGCCTGCATCCGCAAGAGCCACACGCAACGTGACCCCGAACGCCTTTCGGACAAGCGCAGCGTGCTCGCCACCGTCGAACGAGCCGTTGTCGGTACTCATGTTTGTGAGTCTGTCACCCTCAGCGCTCAGTGCCTCCGGCGGGCACCCAGGAATCAAGAGGATCGAGGGACCGCGGTGCCCCTGTTCCTCCGCCATCCATTGGCTTCACCGGGACCCTGACAGCGAACCCGCCGGCAAGGCAACAGGTCCCGCCAACACCCAGCACCACCGCACCACTAGCTGCATGGGCGGGACCTGTTGCCTTGACGGCAGAACCGATGTCCGAGACGTGCCCCGCGCCAACGGATGACGGAGGAACAGGGACCCCGAGCTGGGAGTATGGCCGGGTCAAAAACCTGCCGAACATGGCGTTGGCCGGTCTAGTGTGCTCGCCATGGATGCTGCTTCAATACCTGGCCACGGCGCTGTGCAAGGCTTCATGGAGTATGCAGCGGACACGTTTGAAGCCGTCGGAGTCGCAATCAGAGGAGCGCATGTCCTCGTCGATACTGCTGATCTGATGCGTCATTACCGCTCTGCTGGAGCAAAGGTTGACCCGGTCGACCAGGAGCTGCATGACGCAGCGGTACCGGCACGCGACAGCATCGCGGGCGACTTCGCAATCCTGCACGGCCATGCGCTGATGGGCGCGTGGGGAGCGCTCGAAGCGTGCATAGACGATGTCGCGATTGACTGGCTCACTGAGACTGAGGGTGCGTGCGCGCTTAGTGCCACGAACACGCTCAAAGTTTCGCTTGGTGACTATCTCGCTCTCAAGGGCGATGCCCGGTGGCCTTGGCTCCTGGACCAAATCAAGCGGGCACAGTCGTCCTCGCTCAAATCTGGCGTGGGCCAGTTCGAGACCGTTCTGAGCGCGGTTGGTCTTGGTGGTGGAGTAGATCCGCACATCCGAACGGCAATCCACTACACGAAGGCGATCCGCAATGTGATCGCCCACAAGGGCGGCCGGGTTGACGCTAGGTTCGTAGAGGCATGTCCAGACCTCGGTCTCACAGAGGGTGAACGGCTGAGCGTCACGAGTAAGCAGTTCTTGGCCGGATTGACGGCGATGCTCGCTTATAGCGGCGCTGTGTACGAGCGGTCCAGAGTTCTTGCTGGTGCAGGCGCGAGACCGCCGCGCCTGCCGTGGTGGGTCGAGGACCTTGCCTCACTGCCAGCCGCATTTACGACCTCGGGCGCAGCGCGGCGAGGGTCCAAGGCGGATTCGCCTGATCTTGACCGCACGGCGTAGCGACCGAGGTGGGTGGTTACACGAGAGTTACACGGGAGCACGAGAAACGGCGGCCAACGCTGCACAACGTCGCGAGACGAAAGTGCAGGTCAGCCGCCGTTTCGGAGCATCTCAGCAGGTCACGGGGGACCGACTGTCAGATGTCGTAGTAGAGCTCGAACTCGTGCGGGTGCGGCCGCAGACGGATCGGGTCGATCTCGTTCTCGCGCTTGTACGCGATCCAGGTCTCGATCAGGTCCTCGGTGAACACGTCACCGGCGGTCAGGTACTCGTGGTCGGCCTCGAGCGCGTCGAGCACACCGCCCAGCGACGTCGGAACCTGCGCGATCTGCGCGTGCTCCTCCGGGGGCAGCTCGTACAGGTCCTTGTCGACCGGGGCCGGGGGCTCGATGCGGTTCTTGATGCCGTCCAGGCCGGCCATCAGCATCGCGGAGAACGCCAGGTACGGGTTCGACGACGGGTCCGGCGCACGGAACTCGATGCGCTTCGCCTTCGGGGAGGTACCCGTGATCGGGATACGGATCGAGGCCGAGCGGTTACGAGCCGAGTAGACGAGGTTCACGGGAGCCTCGAAGCCCGGCACCAGGCGGTGGTACGAGTTCACCGACGGGTTCGTGAAGGCGAGCAGCGACGGCGCGTGCTTGAGCAGGCCACCGATGTACCAGCGAGCCAGGTCGGACAGGCCGCCGTAGCCCTTCTCGTCGTAGAACAGCGGCTCGCCGTTCTTCCAGAGCGACTGGTGCGAGTGCATGCCCGAGCCGTTGTCGCCAAAGATGGGCTTCGGCATGAACGTGGCCGACTTGCCGGCCTCGAACGCGACGTTCTTGATGACGTACTTGAACTTCATCAGGTCGTCGGCGGCGTGCAGCAGGGAGTTGAACTTGTAGTTGATCTCCTGCTGGCCGGCGGTGCCCACCTCGTGGTGCGCGCGCTCGACGGAGAGGCCGACCTGGCCGAGGGTCTTGACCATGTCGTCGCGCAGGTCCGCGAAGCGGTCGCTCGGCGAGACGGGGAAGTAGCCGCCCTTGTAGCGGGTCTTGTACCCGAGGTTGCCACCCTCCTCCTCGCGGCCCGTGTTCCACACGGCCTCGACGGAGTCGATCGAGTAGAAGCTCTCGTTCGCGGCGGTCTTGAAGCGGACGTCGTCGAACACGTAGAACTCGGCCTCGGCACCGAAGAACACGGTGTCGGCGATGCCGGTCGACTTCAGGTACGCCTCGGCCTTGGCCGCGATGTTGCGCGGGTCGCGGGCGTAGGCGTCACCCGTGAACGGGTCCACGATCGAGAAGTTCACGATCAGGGTCTTGGCCTTGCGGAACGGGTCGATGAACGCCGTCGTGATGTCCGGCACGAGCTTCATGTCGGACTCGTGGATCGCCTGGAACCCGCGGATGGACGAGCCGTCGAACATGAGGCCCTCGGTGAAGGCGTCCTCGTCGAACTGCTCGACCGGGATGTTGAAGTGCTGCGTGATGCCCGGCAGGTCGATAAACCGGACGTCGACGAACTCCACCCCCTCGTTGCGGGTGAAGGCGATCGCCTCCTCGGCGTTCTTGAACATCTGCGCTCCTTGCTCGCTCGATAAGTTCAGGGGGAGTCCGTCGGACCTTGCCGGACGAGCAGGGCAGGGTCGCACGCGGATCGCCATGAACCTATGGGCAGGTGGTTTCTCTCGGGTTAATGATTGTTGCCGGGATGTTTCTCGGGCCTCTCGGCCGCGTGACCCCGGGAAGATGTGCTGGTCGAGGGTCCGGCAGCGTCCCTCAGCGTGCCAGAAGTCACACGGCCGGGCCCGGCGACGTCCGTCCATCGGACAGCCGGGAAGTGGCCGGTCAGCGGCCGCGCATGCCCTTGCGGTCGGGGCGCGCGCGGGTCGGGTCGATGCCCTTCGGGATCGGCAGCTTCATGCCGCCGATGGCCTTGAGGCGCTTGCTGATCTCGGCGACCTCGGCCCTCGTCAGGGTCGACTTGAGCTTGGTGACGGCGCGCGCGAGCTTGGTGAGCGGCACCTGTCCCTCGCCGTCGCCACACTGGATCAGCGTGACCGGGACGTTCGAGAGGATGCGGCTGACGCGCTTGCGCTCCTGCTCGAGCAGACGCCCGACGCGGTGCGGCGGTCCCTCGGAGACGAGCACGATGCCGGCCTTGCCGACACCGCGGAACACGAAGTCCTGGTTGCGCGCGTCGACCGCGACGGGCTCGTCCTCGAAGGTCCAGCCGCCGCGGACGGTGCCGAGCGCCGCACGCGCGGCGCCGGGCTGGCCGGCGATCTGCGTGTAGGCGGCCTTCTCGGCGCTGCGCGACAGCACGAACATCGCGGCGAGCACGCCGAACGGCACACCGATGACCAGTGCGTAGACCCACGGACCCGTGAGGACGCCGATGAGCAGCGCTACCGCTACGACGCCGACGAACGCGGCGAGCATCCACCAGGTGACCAGCGGGTTCTGCTTGCGGGTCATCTTGTAGACGTCCCACAGCTGGTGATACCAGCGGCGCTTCTTGGGCTTCTTCTGCTTGGCGGCGGAGGCGTCGCTGCGCGCGTCGTCCCCGGACGAGTTTCGGGCCATGGTCGTCAATCTTAGTGCGCTGCGGGTGGTCTGGTTGCCGGGTCAGCGGGCCAGCAGGCTCGCCGCCTCCTGCCGGGAGGTGGTCGGCTGTGCGAGGTGGGACAGCGCCTCGGGGATCGCCCGGCCGTGCTTGGTCATCGCCTGGCCCCACAGACGGCCCGCGCGGTACGACGAACGCACCAGCGGCCCCGCCATGACGCCGAGGAAGCCGATCTCCTCCGCCGTCTCGGACAGCTCCACGAACTCCTCCGGCCGCACCCAGCGGTCCACCGGGTGGTGGCGCAGCGACGGGCGCAGGTACTGGGTGATCGTGATGATGTCGCAACCGGCGTCGTGCAGGTCCTGCAGCGCCTGCTTGACCTCCTCGATGGTCTCGCCCATGCCGAGGATCAGGTTGGACTTGGTGACGAGGCCTGCCTCGCGGGCCCGGGTGATGACCGAGAGCGACCGCTCGTAGGTGAACGCCGGGCGGATCTGCTTGAAGATGCGCGGCACGGTCTCGACGTTGTGCGCCAGCACCTCGGGGCGCGACTCGTTGACGGCGTCCAGCAGCTCGGGGATGGCGTTGAAGTCCGGGATCAGCAGCTCGACGCCGGTGCCCGGGTTCAGCGCGTGGATCTGGCGCACGGTCTCGGCGTAGAGCCAGGCGCCGCCGTCGGCCAGGTCGTCGCGGGCGACGCCCGTGACCGTCGAGTACTTCAGGCCCATGGTCCGCACCGACTCGGCGACGCGGCGCGGCTCGTCCTTGTCGAAGTCGGCGGGCTTGCCGGTGTCGATCTGGCAGAAGTCGCAGCGGCGGGTGCACTGGTCACCGCCGATGAGGAACGTGGCCTCGCGGTCCTCCCAGCACTCGAAGATGTTGGGACAGCCGGCCTCCTCGCACACCGTGTGCAGGCCCTCGCCCTTGACGAGCGATTTCATGTCGCGGTACTCGGGACCCATCACCGCCCGGGTCTTGATCCACTCGGGCTTCTTCTCGATGGGCGTGGCCGAGTTGCGCGCTTCGATGCGCAACATGCGTCGGCCTTCAGGTGCGATGGTCACGCAGATCCCTCCCAGGTCAGCGGGTCGGCCCAGCCTATGCCTCGGGCGACCGCGCTCGCGCGGTCGGCCCGGGCCCAGGCAGTGGCGTTCGTCACGCGGTGGCGACGGCGGCCGGCACGGGCACTGGGGAGGCCGCGGCGGACGGCGTCTCCTGGCGGGCCAGCAGCGGCGCGAGGCGATCGACCAGCGCTGCCTCCAGCAGCGGCCGGACGTCGTCGACGGTGATACGGCGGCCGAGCTCGGCGGTCAGCGAGGTGACGTCGGCGTCCTCCGCCGGGATGCCGCACGGCACTATGTGGTCGAACGCGGTGAGGTCGGCGTCGCAGTTCAGGGCGAGGCCGTGCATGGTGACGCCCTTGGCCACGCGTGCGCCGATGGCGCAGACCTTCCGCTCCAGCCGCGGCGCCGCGACGTCGGGGGAGTCCGCGGCGACCCACACGCCCGAGCGGCCCTCGACCCGGATGGTCTCCAGGCCGAACGTGGCGCAGACGTCCATCACCGCCTGCTCGAGGGTGCGGACGTACTCGACGACGTCGAACGGCTTGGCCAGCTTGATGATCGGGTAGGCAACGATCTGGCCCGGACCGTGCCACGTGATCTTGCCGCCGCGGTCCACCTTGATGACCTCTGTGCCGTCGGTCGGGTACTCGGCGCGGTTCGTCCGCGCGCCCGCCGTGTAGACGGACGCGTGCTCGAGGAGGAAGACGGTGTCGGCCTGCTCCTCGGTACGGACGGACTCGTGCGTTGTGCGCTGCAGGTCCCAGCCCTCGTGGTACTCGACGTGCCCGGTGAGGTGACGGATGTCCATGCCAGCCACCCTACGTCTCTGGCGCGGCGCCGTCCGCCGACCGGGATTCAGAAGGTCAGGGGGAGCCGTAACCGGCCTGGTCATGGCTCGCCCTGGCGTTACGGCTATTCCTGGCCTGGCCTGGCCTGGCCTGGTCAGGAGGCCGGGAGCGGCTCCGCGGGGCAGCTCGTCAGCACGTCCTCCATGGCGTCGTGCTCGGCGGGCGTGACCCACAGCCCGTACTCGACCTTGACCGCGATCTGCCGGGCGACGTACTCGCAGCGGTAGGCCTGGTTCTCGGGCAGCCACTCGGACGCGTCCTTCGCGCCCTTGCCCATGTTCGCGGGGCCGTCGGAGGCCACGAGGTTGCGCGGGTCGTTCGCGAACTCGACGCGCTTCTCCTTGTCCCAGTCCGCCGCGCCGGTCGTCCAGGCGTTCATCAGGGCCACGACGTGGTCGATCTGCACGTCGCCCGAGTTCTCGCCGCGTTCGAAGGCGATGGTCTCGCCCGTGTACGGGTCGTCGAGCGTCCCGGACGCGACCTCGCACGCGTCGCCCGCGGAGAACTTGATGTCCTCGAGGTCGCGCTGGAGCATGTCGTTGCGGGTGTCGCAGCCGTTGTCGTCGACGTCCTGCCACGCGCTGCCGAAGTCGGCCTCGCGGTCGTAGCCGGCCTCCGTCGCGGCCTCCTTCACCGCGAGCGAGTCGAGCGCCGCCAGGGCCGAGCCCTCGGCGCCCTCGGCGGGGGCGACGTCGTCACCAAGGGACTTGATGATGAAGTTCCCGGCCAGCACGAGGGCCGCCACCGCGATGAGTACGAGCTGCAGGGTCTTGCGGGCCTGGCTGGACTTCTTGGCTGTGGCGGACACGAGCCCCTCATTCTTTCGGCAGGTGTGGTCCGGACACACTTGGCCGGACACGCTAAGAACGTACGAAACGTACCTCTTGCCCCAGTCTGCCAGAGTTGTGTTACGGCAGTTAACCCGCTGACCAGTGATCTCGCGTCGCCGCGCCCCGCGGGGCACCATGGGGCCATGGCTCTTCGGATCGGGATTGTCGGCTACGGAGGTGCGGGCAGGCAAATCCACGCCCGCCTGGCGCGAGCTGCGGGAATGTCGGTGACAGCCGTCGTCGCACGCGACTCGGGACGGCGCGTGCAGGCGGCAGGCGACTGGCCCGGCGCACGCCTGTTCAACGACCTCCCGTCGATGCTCTCCGAGCCCGGGCTCTACGACCTCGTGGTCATCGCGAGCCCCTCGTCGCTGCACGCCGAGCACGCGAACGCCGTCTCCGTCGCCGGCAAACCCTTCGTGCTGGACAAGCCCATCGCGACCACGGCGGCGGAGGCCCGGCGGGTGCTGAGCGCCGCGTCGTCGTCCGGCACGCCGTTCACCGTGTTCCACAACCGCCGCTGGGACCCGGAGCAGCTCACCCTCGCGGCCCTGCTGAAGCGCGGCGACCTCGGCAAGGTGCACACCTTCGAGCGGCACTGGGAGCGCTGGCGCCCCAAGCCGCAGCAGCGCTGGAAGGAGAACGACGCGGTCGGCGGCGGGCTCCTGCTCGACCTCGGCCCGCACCTCGTGGACTCGGCCACCCAGCTGTTCGGCCCCGTCGTCGCCGTGTACGCGGAGACGCGCGCGCTCTCCACGCCCACCGAGGACGACGTGTTCCTCGTGCTGCACCACGCCGCGCCAGGGAGCGAGCCCGGCGTCGTCCCGGGACGGGCCGCGGGCACCGACGTCCTCTTCGGGGCCGAGCCACCCGCCAAGGGCGTGGTCTCCCGCCTGTGGGCAGGCTCCCTCGTCGGCGCGCCCGGACCCCGCACGCGCGTGCTCGGCGACGGCGGCGCCTACCTCGTGAACTCGTTCGAGGGCGACGCCTCACCCTTCGACGTGCTCGACGGCGAACAGCCCGAAGGCACGCACGGCTGGCTGGTCCGCGGCAGGGAGCGGACGGCGGTGCCCCAGCCGCCCGGCGGGCACGGGGACTTCTACACCGCGGTCGCCGAATGGCTCGCCGGCGAGGCCGAGGTCCCGGTCGACCCGGCGGACGCGGTCCGGACCGCCGAGGTGCTGGACGCCGCCCGGCGGTCCGCCAAGGAGGGGCGACTCATCGACGTCTGAGCGGCCCGAACCCCGTGCCCGGAAGGTCCGCCTTCGAGTGGTCCACCCACAGGGCACCGGATTCAGCAAATCCTGTGGATAAAGAGCGGGCCTCGAAATGCGGGGTTCTCATGAATGCGTGCACTACATCGAATCTGCGGAACTGGTCCGCGTGGCCGTCCCCACGGACGCCGCGGCGCGCGCCCTCCTGGTGCGCCGTCTAGACACTCTCGCGACACTGGACCACCCCCATCTGGTGCCGCTCATCGCCATCTCCCCGAACGGTCCGGACAACCTGGACGTACGGCTGTCGCGGACGGGAGCTGTCGATCTACCCACAGCCGTCGGATCCCGGGGTCCCCTGACCGCCGCGGAAGGCGCCGGCGTCACCGTCGCGATCGCACAGGCGCTCGCGGCCCTGCACAGCGTGGGCCTCGTCCACGGCGGGGTCCGGCCGACGGACGTGCTGCTGCGCTCCGACGGGAGCGCGATGCTGCGCCCCCGCGTGACGCTCCCGGACCACAGCGACGACCCGGTCGACGTCACGTCGCTCGCCACGCTCGTCGAGTCGGTGCTCGGCTTCCCCGGCCCCAGCCTGAACTCCGAGGCCGACGAGGCCCTGCGTGCCGTCCTGGCCAGGGCCCGCGCCGAGGACCCGCGCGACCGGCCCGAGCCGGGCACCCTCGCGGCGCTCGCGCACGACGCCGTGCAGCCGGAGCCGGTCCGCCTCCCCGCGGGGTCCGCGCTGATCTCGGCGGCCATCAGCGGCCCGGTGCCGCTCGCCGGCCACGTGCCGCTCGGCGCGCACACGCCGTCGGCCTGGCGCACGGCGGCCCGGACGCTCACCGGTTCGATCGCGGCGGTCGACGGCAGGGCCTGGGCGGCCCAGGCGCGGCGCCGGGCGACGATGCCGATCAGCGGGCGGTCCCGTGCGGAGCTGGTCGCGGAGGGCGCCGAGCCGCGGACCACCACCGTCTCCGTCTTCGCCACGATGATGATCGCGGCGGGCGTCGTCGCGGGTATCACGGCGGGTGTCACCGCCATGCCACAGGTCTTCGGCGGCGACAAGCCCGCGGCGGCGGCGCCGTCGCCCGAGGCCTCCGCGACGAAGCTGGGCGGCATCAGCCCGGTGGCCAACGCCAAGGACCCGGCGGGTGCGGCCGCCGAGCTGACGTCGCGCCGCCTGGCGCTGCTTGCGGGCGCCGTGTCCGACATCAAGACGGTCAACGTGGAGGGTTCGCCCGCCTACGTGGCCGACAAGAAGATCCTCGACGAGCTCAGGCGGACCGGGGCGCAGGTGGTCGGTGCGTCCGCCGACGTGCAGTCGATGGAGGTCGTGACGATGGGCCCGGGGGCAGCGTCCGCCCTGCACAACGCCACCACCGCATCGCGCACCGCGACGTCCGAGACGGACGGCGCGGCCGTGGGTGAGCAGGCGGCGAGCAAGGATGCGCCCATGGAGGCGGTCGTCCGGATCGCGTACACGATCACCGCCCACACGCAGGTGTCGGACAGGGGTGAGACGGCGGTTCCGGCATCGAAGGAGTCGGCCGACCTGACCCTCGTGTGGACCCCGCAGGGCTGGCGCGTCAGCGAGGTGCGCTGACCTCGTTCGTCTCGACGACCCAGCGGGCCGCGTCCTGAGGAGTCGCGTGCGTCCAGGTGAAGCCGGTCCTGGACAGCACGCCGGGCACGACCCGCTGGGAGGCGACGAGGTCGCCCGCGAACTGGCCGACGGCGATCCGTAGCGCGAACCGGGGCACGGCGAGCACCGCGGGGCGGTGCAGGGCCCCGGCCAGCGCACGGGTCAGCTCCCGGTTGGTCGTCGGCTCGGGCGCGACGGCGTTGACCGGGCCGTCGACGTCCGCGCCGATGACGTGGCGGATCGCCGCGACCTCGTCGGTGAGGGTGATCCAGCTCCACCACTGGCGGCCGCTGCCCAGCGGTCCGCCGAGGCCGAGCCGCAGGAGGGGCAGCAGCTTGCCGAGCGCGCCGCCCGAGGGGGCGAGGACCAGGCCGCTCCGCAGCCACACGACGCGCGCCCCGGCGTCCGACGCGGGGCTGGTCGCGTTCTCCCACGCCTTGACGAGGCCGGCGAGGAAGTCGTCCCCGCGCGTCGACGTCTCGGTGAGGACCTCGTCCTTGCGGCTCCCGTACGCCCCGACCGCCGAGCTGTTGACCAGCACCGGCGGGTCGTCCAGGCGGGCCACCGTGCGTGCGAGCAGGCTCGTCGTCGTGGTACGTGAACCGAGCAGCGTCTGCTTGTAGGCGGCGGACCAGCGGTGGTCGCCGATGCCCGCACCGGCCAGGTTCACGACGGCGTCGACCCCCTCCAGCGTGGCCGGGTCGAGCTCGCCGGTCCGCGGGTCCCACGGCACGTCGCGGATGCCCGGCGCGGCGGTGTCGCCGTCGGGGTCGGACGGCGCGGCGCCGCGGCGGACCAGCCGCCGTACGGTGTCCCCGCGCGCGAGGAGGTCCGCGACCAGCGCGGAGCCGATGAGGCCGTGCGAGCCGGCGATCGCCACATCCATGCGGCGAATCTACCGGTCAGACGGCTGTGGCCGGTCCCGAACCCGGGAC
>NZ_JBHXBG010000180.1:0-10695 GCF_042726755.1 Promicromonospora sp. NPDC060271
GTAGAGCGCCTGTCCTGGTCTCCCGGCAACACCGGGGAGGCTCGGACAGGCGCTCTACTTCGCGGACCTACCTCGGCAACCTTCAGGAGGCCTTGTCGACGTCCTCCGCCAGCGTGCCCAGGTACAGCGAGATCACCTTGGGGTCGGCCTGGAGCTCCCGGCCGGTCCCGGTGTGCGCGTCCTTGCCCTGGTCGAGCACGTAGCCGCGGTCGCAGATCTGCAGGCAGCGCCGCGCGTTCTGCTCCACCATGATCACCGACACGCCTGCCTTGTTGATCATGCGGGTACGCAGGAACGTCTCGTCCTGACGCACCGGGGACAGGCCGGCGGACGGCTCGTCGAGCAGCAGCACCGACGGGTTCATCATGAGCGCGCGGGCCATCGCGACCATCTGGCGCTCACCGCCCGACATCGCGCCCGCCCGCTGCCCGCGCCGCTCGCCCAGCGTGGGGAACAGGTCGGTGATGAACTCGAACCGCTCGTCGAACGCCTTGGGCCGCAGGTACACGCCCATGCGCATGTTCTCCTCGACGGTGAGCGAGGGGAACACGTTGTTGTTCTGCGGAACGAAGCCCACACCCTGCGAGACGAGCGTGTCGGCCTTCTGGTTCGTGATGTCCTGGCCCGCCAGGGTGACGGAGCCGGAGCGCACGTTCACCAGACCGAACAGGGACTTGAGCAGCGTCGACTTGCCGGCGCCGTTCGGGCCGATGATGCCGACGAGCTCGCCCTTCGCCACCTCGAGGTTGCACCCGTTCAGGATGTTCACGCCGGGCAGGTACCCCGCCACGATGTCGGTCGCCTTGAGCAGGGGCTCCCCCTTGGCAATCGTCGCCACGTCGCTCATCGCTTCTCCTCCTCGGCCTCGAGCCGGGCCAGCACTGCGGGGTCGAGCAGCGAGTCGTCCCCGAGGTCGGTGTCGTGGTGGGCGCCGAGGTAGGCGTCCACGACCGCCTGGTCCTGCATGACGGCCGCGGGCGGTCCCTCCGCGACGATCCGGCCCTCCGCCATCACGACCACCCAGTCCGAGATGTGCCGGACGGCGTGCATGTCGTGCTCGACGAACAGCACCGTCATGCCGTCGTCGCGCAGCGCCTGGACGTGGTGCAGCAGGGACTGCACGAGGGCGGGGTTCACACCGGCCATGGGCTCGTCGAGCATGATCATGGTCGGGTCCGTCATCAGGGCCCGTGCCATCTCGAGCAGCTTGCGCTGGCCGCCCGAGAGCGAGCCCGCGAAGTCGTCCTTCTTGGTGTCGAGCTTGAACCGCGAGAGGATCTCGAGCGCCTTCTCGGTGTTCCGCTTCTCCGTGCCGGACCACAGCGGCTTGACCAGGGACCGGAACAGGTTCTCGCCGGGATTGTCCATCGCGGCGAGCAGCATGTTCTGCATCACCGTGAGACGCGACAGCGCCTTGGTGAGCTGGAACGTACGGACCATGCCGTTGCGCGCCACCTTGGCGGCGCTCATCCCGTCGAGCGACCTGCCCTCGAAGGACCAGGAACCCTGGTTGGGCTTGTCGAACCCGGTCAGCAGGTTGAAGAACGTCGTCTTGCCCGCACCGTTGGGGCCGATCAGGGCGGTGATGACACCCCGCTGGACCTCCAGGTGCTCGACGTCGACGGCGGTCATGCCGCCGAACCGGCGCTGCACGCCGTCGGCCATCAGGATCGTGTCCGGCTTGCTGACACCCACCTTCGGCTCGACGGCGGCGAGAACGTGCTCGGCCGCTCGGGCTGCCGCGGAATCGCTGCGCTCGACGGCGTCCAGCGCCTCCACGGTGCTCTCGGGCTCGGTCACCTCAGTCACTGTCTTCTCCGTCGTCGTCTCATCGGGCATCGAAGGCGAGCTCCTTCTTGTTCCCCAAGATCCCTTGCGGGCGGAAGATCACCAGCAGCATCAGGGCGACGCCCACGACGAGGCCACCGATGTTCTCTACCTGGTCCGGGGCGAGCGTCCCGGCCAGCCCCTCGCGCATCCCGGCGCGCAGGAGCATGAAGACCGCCCAGAACAGCATCGAGCCCAGCACGGGCCCGAACAGGGTGGCCGCACCGCCGAGCAGCAGCACGGTCCAGACGAAGAACGTCATCGACCGAGCCATGCCGTCGGGCTGGATGGCACGCGGCAGCACGTACAGCACTCCGCCGAGTGATCCGAAGACACCGCCGAGGACGAGGGCCTGCATCTTGATGGCGTAGACGTTCTTGCCGAGCGCCCGGACCGCGTCCTCGTCCTCGCGGACACCCTTGAGCAGGCGGCCCCAGGGGCTGCGGGTGAGCAGCCAGACGACGACCAGCGCCAGTGCGACGAGCGCCCAGCCGACGATCCGGACCCACCAGGAGTCCGAACCGTTGTTGAGGTACTCGAACGGGCCGATGGCGGTGCGTCCGTCAGGCAGGGGCGAGAGTGCGGCGAACGTGTCCTTGAACTCGTTGCCACGGAGGCCCGCCTGGCCGCCGGTCCACTGGGCGAGGCCACTGGACCGGCCGAGCATGCGGACGATCTCGGCGGCCGCGATGGTGACGATCGCCAGGTAGTCACCACGCAGCTTCAGCGTGGGCATACCAAGGATCAGCGCGAAGAGGATGCTCGCGGACAGCGCGACGATCAGGGCGAGCCACAGCGGTGCGCCCGCGATCGTCGAGATCCCGAAGCCGTAGGCGCCGAGCAGCATGAAGCCTGCCTGGCCCATGTTGAGCAGTCCGGTGTAACCGAAGTGCAGGTTGAGGCCGATCGCGGCCAGGACGAAGGCGGCAGTGGTCGGTGCGATCAGCTCGCCGGCCGCTTGCGTGAGGATTCGGCTCAGTTCTTCCATGGGGATTGTCCTTTCAGCCGATCCGCTCGCGCCGGCCGAGCAGGCCTTGCGGCCGCAGCAACAGGACGAGAATCAGGATCGCGAGCGCGGTGGCGTAGCGAAGGTCGTTCGGCATACCGGGGATGAGCGGCGACATCTCGACGACGACGCCGATGACCATCGACCCGGCCAGTGCGCCGAACGCCGTCCCGAGGCCACCCAGCGTCACCGCTGCGAACATCAGCAGGAGCATCTGCATACCGGTGTTCCAGCCGAAGGTGCCGACCGACAGGCCGTACATGAGCCCCGCCAGACCGGCGAAGCCGGTCGACATCGTCCAGACGATGCGGACGATCTTGTCGGGGTTGATGCCGGTGGCCGACGCCAGCGCCGGGTTGTCCGACACGGCGCGCGTGGCCCGACCGATCCGCGTGCGGGTCAGGAACCAGCCGATGAACAGGATCGCGATCACCGCGACGCCCATCGAGGCCCAGGACCACGACGAGAGCGTGATCCCCGCGATGGTCATCGACGTCGGGTTGCTGCTCAGGATGCGCTCCGAGCCGTTACCGATCATGAGCTGGATCGTGTACTGCAGGGTGAGCGAGAGCCCGATCGTGATGATCATGAGCTGTGTCAGCGGCGTACCGCGCTGACGCAGCGGCTTCCACATCACCACGTCCTGCACGAACCCGGAGGCCGTGCAGAGCGCCAGCGCGAAGAGTGCGGCCGCCCAGAACGGCAGACCCCACATGTTGACCCCCATGAAGGTGAACACCGCCCCGAGGGTGAACTGCTCGCCGTGCGCGAAGGTCGACAGGCCGGTTGTGCCGTAGATCAGGCTGATACCGACGGACGCGAGGGCCAGCAGGAGGCCGAGGCGGATCCCGAGGCCGAACTTCTGCCACACGTTCGCCAGGGAGAACCCGCCCCCGGTGGCTTCCTCGGACCCTTCCTCGCCGGCGGCGGGGGTCTCCGCACCGGTTCCCTCGCTCGCCCCTGGCTCGGCCGACGGCGTGCTGCTCACCGGCTGGTCGCCGAGCCGGAAGGCGCCGCGCGCGGTCGACCCTCTCTGCGCTGTCACCTCACGCTCGGCGGGGTCGGGGAACAGGCCCTCGGGCAACGTCGCCTCGTCGAGGGTGATCGTGTACGTCCCGACCTCCGGCACCTCGACGGAGACCGGGCCTTCCTGGGTGGTGGTCACTAGGGCCTCGAACTCGGCGCCGGAGATGGTGACGCCGACGTCCGGGACGAAGTTGTTGTCCTCGTCCATGACGATCGCCGCGACGCAGGCCGTCGAGGCATCGGGTGTGCAGTCTGTCGCGACAGGTGCCGTTGCGGCCATGGCTGGCGCCGCCGCGAGCAAGGCCGGGAAGGCCGCTGCCGCGAGCGTGGCCACGAGCCTGCGCGCGGCTGTCGCGAGGTTCGGTCGGTCGGCTGTCATCTGCCGGGTCCTCCGTCGGTTCTGGTGTGTGGTGCCCCGAGGTCTCGGTGCCGCTCGACGCCAGGATGATTTAGCCCTGCTTAACCAGGCCTGCATCAAACTGATGGCATCAGCGTGCCGGAAGTGTAGCCGCACCGTGTGTCACGGATTACACGTGTTGTGTCACACAGAGTTTCGCCGGCCGCAGATTGGTCGCCATAACGATCTGCACCGTTGCAGATCGGGGGTCGACCGGCGATAGCGCGGCAGGTGGCGGGCGTCATGTCCGGTTCGAGACCCGCTTGGGTCGCAGTTCGACAACGATCGACCCGGTCACCCAGAGAGGTGACCGGGTCGATCGACTTTCAGTTCTGTCATTCACTGATCAGCGCAAGATCAGGAGCGATCAGGTCAGCCGGCGACCGAGCCCTCGACGACCTTGGTCCAGATGTTCTTGTTGTCGCCGTCGTACTCGTAGACGCCGATGAACGCGGACGACGGGTCGTTGTCCTCGTTCAGCGGCCCGATGCCGGAGACACCCTGGTAGGCGATCTCGTCGCCCGCCTCGAGCGCCGCGACGCCCTCCTCGAACGTCGAGACCTCGGTGGCGCCCTCCTCCGAGCCCGAGACGGCACGGATGTTGTCCGCGATCGTCTGGCCGTCGGTGCCCTCGCCGCGCACGGCGGCGAGCGCGACGAGGATGGCGGCGTCGTACGACTCAGCGGCGTACGCGTAGTCCGCGAGCTCCTCGTCGTTCTCCGCCACGTACCAGTCGTTCAGGCGCTGCTTGAAGTCCTCGGGAGCGTCGGCGCCGGGGATGGTGCCCTTGACGCCCTCGAGCGTGCCGGGGTCGAAGTCCTTGGAGTAGTCGGCGGTGTTGCCGTCGCACAGGTACGTCTTGCCTGCGAACTCCCAGTCCTGGGTGACCAGCTCGGCGATGGCAGCCTTGGTCTCCTCGAAGGCGAAGATCGCGATCGCGTCCGGCTTCGCGGCCAGGGCGTCCGCCACGACGTTCGAGAAGTTGGTCTCGGCCTGGGCGAACTCGGTGCCGTCACCCTTGGCGCCGTAGACGACCTCGCCGCCGCCGGCCTCGACCGCCATCTGCACGTTGTCGCGCAGACCGGTCGCGTAGTCGTCCTGCATGGTCAGGAACGCGACCTTCTGGTGCCCGTCGTCGAGCATGAGCGAGCCGAGCGCCTGACCCTGGACGGTGTCCGGCGGGGCGGTCCGCGCGAAGAGCGGCGAGTAGCCCGACAGCGTGGTCGCCGTGTTCGCCGGCGAGACCTGCATGACGCCGGCCTCGGTCACGGAGTCGACGACGTTGAGGGTCACCGTCGAGGACGCGGCACCGATGATGGCGGCGACGTCCTGGCTCAGCAGGTCGGTGACCGAGTTGGTCGAGACGGTGAGGTTGTCGCCGTCACCGGAGTCCGAGGGGACGACCTCGACGTCGTTGCCGAGGACGCCGCCGGCGGCGTTGATGTCGTCTACTGCCTGGCCGACGCCCGCGACCTCGGGCGGACCCAGGTAGGCGAGGTTACCGGTGAGCGGGAGCAGGGTTCCGATCTTCAGCGGATCGGACGAACCCTCCCCCTCGCCGCCTCCGGAGGTGGTGGAGCAGGCCGCGAGGCCCACGCTGAGGACAGCGGCGATCGCAAGACCGCGCGCCGCCGTGGAACGTCGAATCATTCTGCTGTTCCCCTTCGAGCGGGAGTGAACCTGACGCGGCGACTTGCCTCGTCGTGGCGATGAACGTAGTCACACTCTGTGTCACCAATGTGTCTAGTCCGTCACACCGACTCGATCGTTACGAGGATGTTACCCGGGTCGCACAGTCCCCCAAGAGGAGGGGCGAAAACGGGATTCGAACGGGAAAGAGGGGCAGCGACGACAGCGCCGAGAGGTCATCTCCGTGCCCCGCGCACGCCGCCGAGAGCCGCTCGGCTCAGTGTCGGAACTGCGTGAACGAGGCCGTCGCCGGGTCCGCGCCGATCCGGCCGCCCGGCGAGTCCAGGGCGTCGATCTCGGCCATCTGCGCCTCGGTCAGCGAGAACGAGAACAGGTCGAGATTGGTCGCCATACGCTCCGGGTTCACGGACTTCGGGATCAGGATCACGCCGTGCTGCACCTGCCAGCGGAGCACCACCTGACCGGGTGTCACGCCGAGCTCGTTCGCGATGCCGACCACCACCGGTGCCTCCAGGTCAGCCCCCTGCCCCAGGGGCGAGTACGCCTCCGGGGCGATGCCGTGCGCCCTGCTCCGCTCGACGGTGGCGGGCTGGCGGAAGGTCGGGTGCAGCTCGACCTGGTTCACCGCCGGCACGACGTTCGACTCGCTGACCAGCCGGTCTATGTGCTCAGGCAGGAAGTTGGAGACGCCGATGGCCCGCACCGCGCCGTCGGCCAGCAGCTTCTCGAATGCTCGCCACGTCTCTGCGTACAGGCCGCGGCCGGGGACCGGCCAGTGGATGAGGTACAGGTCGACGACGTCGAGGCCGAGCGCCTGGCGGCTGTCCTCGAAGGCCCGCAGCGCGCTCTCGTAGCCCTGGTCGCCGTTGCGCAGCTTGGTGGTGACGAAGATGTCCTCGCGCGGGACGCCGGTGGCCCGGAGGGCCGCACCGACACCCTCCTCGTTGTAGTAGGCGGCAGCGGTGTCGATGTGCCGGTAGCCGAGCTCGAGGGCCGTCTCGACACACGCCTGCGTGCCGTTGCCGGGCACCTGGAACACGCCAAGACCCACCTGCGGGATCTCGACGCCGTTGTTGAGCCTGACGGACGGGATGGCGGTGGCTGCGTTCATGCCAACCGTTCTAGCATCCGCCCCTGACACCGTCGACACACCGTCGACGAGGCCCGAAAAACGGGGCCTGGGACCCCGCGGACACAAGTCAGATGCAAGTCACTGAAGATTGATCGGGCTTTCCTAGCGTCTGGCGGGTAAGGTATGAGCGTTGCAGTGCCTCGATCGTTCTTCCGTGAGATGACGACGACACCGTGATTATGCGATCCCGACGGTCGGGGTCGTCGCCTCATGCAAGGAGCAGTACATGGCATTCGGAACCGTCAAGTGGTTCAACGCCGAGAAGGGCTTCGGGTTCATCGCGCCCGAGGACGGTGGGCAGGACGTGTTCGCTCACTTCAGTGCGATCCAGTCGGACGGCTACCGTTCGCTGGAGGAGAACCAGCGCGTCGAGTTCGACGTGAAGCAGGGCCCGAAGGGCCTGCAGGCGGAGAACATCCGCCCGATGTGATCCCTCAGACTTCGCAACCGTCGCGCTGAGCTCGTCCGAGTTCGTCGCAGGTTGCACGACGAAGGCCCGGCCACCTTTCGAGGTGACCGGGCCTTCGCCATTTCAGCCGGTGGACCGACGGCTCGATCTGGAACCGTTGGCCCGCGCCGGGCGTTTCCCACCTGGACCGTCACCTACGAAGGACGAGATCATGGGCTTCCTCGACCGACTGCTTGGCCGCGAGCCGCGCGAGCAGACCCCGGGCATGTACCAGGGCGGCAGAATGCCGCAGCAGTACCAGCAGACGCGGGGCCAGACCCCCGAGTACGGCACCGCACCCGTCTACGGCTCCGCCGCGAGCACCGGGCGCAGCGAGGACGAGGTGGCGATCGAGCGCTACCGCTACCTGCTCCGCACCGCCCCGCCGGACCGGGTGGAGGAGGCGCACGCCGAGGCGTTCGCACAGCTCACGCCCGAGCAGCGCAGCCAGGTCCTCGCCCAGCTCAGCGAGTCCGTCCCGCCGAACGAGCGCGCGACGTCGGACGACCCGCGGGACCTGGCCCGCATGGCCACCCGCGCGGAGATGCGCAACCCGGGCACCCTGGAGCGCAACTTCGGGCAGAGCCGCGGCCCGGGCTTCGGCTCGATGCTCGGTGCGAGCATGCTCGGCACGATCGGCGGCATGGTCATCGGCTCCGCCGTTGCGGACATGATGTTCGGCAGCTCCTTCGGAGACCCCGCGCAGGACTTCGCCGGGGGTGAGGAAGGCGGCGACGCCGGCGGTGCGGAGGAAGCGGGCGGCGACGCCGGCGCGGAGCCCGTCGAGGCTTCCGGCGACGCCGGCGGTGATGCGGGCGGCCACGCCGGTGGCGGCTTCTTCGGAGACTTCGGTGGCGGCGGCGACTTCGGCGGGGGCGATTTCGGCGGCGGCGATTTCGGGGGCGGCGAGTTCTGACCCCCGCTGGACGGGCTGTGCCCCGTCGGTCGAAAGCTTGTCGAGATCCTGAGGTCTCGACAAGCTCGACCGGCGGACGCTTGGTCGCGACCGGCGGCGATCAGCCGCCGATGAGACGCAGGAATCCACCCAGCTCCATGAGGCGGCGGACGCCGTCGGCCTCCAGGTCTCCCGGAAGGTAGTCGGTGAGCCGGGGTGACGAGACGACCACTGCCTGCCACTGCGCGCGCGAGACCGCCACGTTGATGCGGTTGCGCGACAGCAGGAAACCCATACCCCGGGAGACGTCGTCGGGCGTCGAGGCGGCGAGCGTCAGGATCGCCACCGGCGCCTCCCGTCCCTGGAACATGTCGACGGTTCCGACCGGCACCCCGTCGAGACCGGCATCGCGAAGCGCCTGACGAACCAGGTGAACCTGCGCGTTGTACGCGGCGACCACCACAACGTCGTCGGCCCCGAGCGGGCGGGACGGCCCGCCACCACCCGGCGTCCACGTGCGCCCGAACACGTGCCGCACCTGGCGCACCACCTCGGCGGCCTCCTCGGGGGACGACGTCGAGCGCCCCTCGTGCGACACCGGGACGTGCAGCACTCCGGGTGCCACCCCGGCGAGCGATCGCGTGGTCGTGATCGGATGGGCCGAGAGGCGCCCGGCGTACGAGAGCTGGGACACCGCGGCGCAGACATCGGGGTGCATGCGCCACGACTCGGGCAGCAGGTAGCCGAGCCCGTCCGGAAGTACGGCGCTGCCGGCCGCGAGCCAGGCGAGCGCCGACTCGTCGACGGGTTCCGGGTGCTTGCCCTGACTGACCTGCGGCAGCTGTTGCGGGTCGCCCAGCAGCAGGAGCCGCTGAGCGGACCGGCCGACGGCGATCGTGTCGGCGAGCGAGAACTGGCCGGCCTCGTCGATGACCAGCAGGTCGAGTCCTTCGTCGGGCCAGCGCTCGTGTGCGAAGTCCCATGCGGTGCCCCCCACCACGCAGCCGCCCGAGCTGTTCGCCGCGAAGTCCGCGAGCTGAGTGCTCGACAGCTCCTCCCACGGCTGACCGCTGACCTGCTCGGCGCCCTTCGACCGCTGTTTCTTCGCCACGAGCTCGGCGGGCACGTCCGCCTTGTCGACCACGGCGCTCAGCATGTTCTCGACCGCCGCATGTGACTGGGCCACCACGCCCACCCGCCAGCCGGCGCCCACCAGCTTGGCGATGACGTGCGAGCCGACATGGGTCTTTCCGGTCCCGGGCGGACCCTGCACCGCGAGGTAGGAACGGTCGAGGCGCTCGACGGCCGCGTGCACCGCCGCCTCGAGATCGAGTCCGCCATCCCGTTCGTCGCCGAGGTCGGGCAGTGCCCCGTCGACGAGCCGCGGCTGCCGTCTGCGCAGCAGGTCGACCGCGGCCCCGTCGGGCAGCGTCCGGTCCGTGTCCCACGAGGCGAGTGCTGCCCGAGCGGCTTCCTCCACTGCCCGCTCCTGCGCGTCGCGTGCGGGTCCGCAGTGCGGCGCGAGGGCGACAGGAGCCTGTTCGTGCGGCTCCGCTCCGCCGGACAGCCGCTCCCGCAGCACGACGACGTCGCGTCCCCGAGGCACGTCGTCCCGCTCACCAGGCTCCCGGACCTCCTGGATCACGCCGCCGGAATGCTCCCCGCGCACGGCCCGCGCCTCCAGCCCGCCGACGACGGCCGGCACCGGCTGGTCGTACAGAACGTGCACCGTGTTCCCGACGCCGAGATCGGACCCGTCGACCCGCGAACCGTCGAGCATGCGCCCGACCAGCTCGATCTCCCGTGAGGGCAGCCGATCACGCCCCACGATCCCCCAGCCGCGCAGCACGGTCGAACGTTCCACGTGGAACGTCGACCGCCGGCCAGGCCATTCGTCGAGCGGAAGCTCGAGCCGCGCGTAGTGCTCCTGCCAGAACGGCTTGTCCTCCCGCTGGTAGTACCCGACGGCGGCCCCCAGCAACGCGAGCGCCTGCACCTCGAGCGACCGTTCCCCACGGTTCTCCCCCACCCGGGCGGAGATCTCGGCAGCCAGCGCCAGCCGCCTCTCCCGCCCCTCCCTCCGAGCCACAACCCGAGCCGATTCCCCAGAGGCTCCGACAGCCCCGCCCACCGGCGCTACCGAGGTCTCGACAGGCTCGACCACCGGTGAAACCCCCGCCACCCCACCCTCGCCCGACGCGGGCTCACCACCCTCAGAAGGCGAGTCAGCAGCAGAGGCCGTGGGGAGCGAGAATGCGCGCGCGGATGCGTTCACGGGCCCCAGGGGGCCCTCCACTTCGGGAAGGAATACATC
>NZ_JBHXBG010000181.1:0-10695 GCF_042726755.1 Promicromonospora sp. NPDC060271
CACACAGGTCACCCCGGTGACCTGTGTGTCTGACACGTCAGCACGTAAGTGACCACCCGACGATGACGCGGCGGAAGATGAAATGGCTGTCCTGACACCACAACGTTCGGCACCGGGCCCCGGTGCGCCCCAGCGCGAGTCGCGCAGAATCGGCTTCTCCCAGCGGCTCGGCCGCTGGGACGTGAAGCTCTCCCCGTACCTCTACATCTCGCCGTTCTTCATCCTGTTCGCGGTGACCGGCCTGTTCCCCCTCGCCTACACCGCGTTCGTCTCGGTGCACGAGTGGAGCCTGCTCGGCGGGCAGGGCGACTTCGTCGGCCTGGAGAACTTCACGTTCGTGCTGGCCCAGCCCACGTTCTGGAAGGCCCTGGTCAACACGCTGTCGATCTTCGTGTTCTCCTCGGTCCCGCAGGTGATCATCGCGCTGATCATCGCGGCCCTGCTGGACCAGAACCTGCGGGCGGCGACGTTCTGGCGCATGGGCGTGCTGATCCCGTACGTGGTCGCGCCCGTGGCGGTCTCGATGATCTTCGGCCGCCTGTTCGCCGACCAGTACGGTCTGATCAACGCCATGATCTCCGCCGTCGGGCTCGATCCGATCGCCTGGCACGGCGACCGGATCGCCAGCCACGTCGCCATCGCCACGATGGTCAACTACCGCTGGATGGGCTACAACGCCCTGATCTTCCTCGCCGCCATGCAGGCGGTGCCGCGCGACCTCTACGAGGCCGCGGTGATCGACGGCGCCGGCCGTGTGCGCCAGTTCTTCTCCATCACGGTGCCGCAGATCCGCGCCACCGTCATCTTCGTCGTCATCACCTCGACCATCGGCGGCCTGCAGATCTTCGACGAGGTCCGCCTCTACGACGCCTACGGGCTCGGCGGTCCGGACCAGAACTGGATGACCACGGTCGTCTACCTGTACGACCTCGCCTGGGGCGACCAGCACAGCCTCGGCCGGGCGTCCGCCGTCGCGTGGATCCTGTTCCTCCTCATCGTCGCGATCGGCCTCGTGAACTTCCTGGTCACGCGGCGCATCGCGTCGTCGGGCACGGCGGTCAAGAAGTCCAGGCGCAAGAGCGTCACCACCAACATGGCTGGAGGGAACGCATGAGCTCCGTCGCTGTCACCGCCCAGACCGCGGGCGAGGGTGCCGCCAGGGCCGCCCTCCGCCGTCGGGAACGAACGTCCGTCGGGAGCGCCAACCGCCGCGCCGGCTGGATCGTCTACACGCTGCTCGGGATCACCCTGCTGGTCTCGGTCTTCCCGCTGTACTTCACGCTGCTTCTCGGCTCGTCGGAGCCGGTGGCGATCTCGCAGAACCCCGTGCCGCAGTGGCTGCCGGACGCCTCGCTGTTCACCCAGTTCCGGACGGTCATCGAGGCCACCCAGATCAACTTCTGGCTGGCGCTGACGAACTCGGTGATCATCGCGGTCATCGTCTCCGCGGCGGTCGTGCTGTTCTCGACGCTCGCCGGGTACTCGTTCGCGAAGCTGCGCTTCCGCGGCCGCGGCCCGCTGCTCGTGTTCGTCATCGCGACGATGGCGGTCCCGACCCAGCTCGGCGTGATCCCGATGTACATCCTCATGTCGGAGCTGGACTGGATCGGCAAGCTGCAGGCGGTCATCGTGCCGTCGCTGGTCGCCGCGTTCGGCGTCTTCTGGATGACGCAGTACCTGTCCGAGGCGCTGCCGTACGAGCTGATCGAGGCCGCCCGCGTGGACGGCGCCTCGATGATCCGCACGTTCTGGAGCATCGCGCTGCCTGCCGCCCGCCCGGCCGCCGCCATGCTTGGCCTGTTCACGTTCGTCCAGCAGTGGACGAACTTCTTCTGGCCGTCGATCGTGCTCAGCTCGGAGAACCCGACGCTCCCACTCGTCGTAAAGTCGCTGCAGGCCAACTACTTCGTGGACTACTCGTTGGTCATGGGCGGTGTGTTCCTCGTGACACTCCCGCTGCTGGTGATCTTCGCCTTCGTCGGCAAGCAGCTCGTCGCGGGCATCATGCAGGGAGCCGTGAAGGGATGACTCACGAGATGACACTGAACGTCAGGACCGACGCCGGGCTGCACCGCGTGCCCGCGCCGGGCATCGCCCTGCCGTACACGCCGTCGGCGCCGCGGACGGAGCCGACGTCGAACAGCACGGGAGTCGTCGGCTTCCCCGACGGGTTCCTCTGGGGGGCCGCCACCGCCGCCTACCAGGTCGAGGGCGCCGCCCACGAGGACGGCCGCGAGGACTCCGTCTGGGACGTCTTCGCCAAGGTTCCGGGGGCCGTGATCGGCCAGGACGACGGCGAGGTCGCCTGCGACCAGTACCACCGCTACCCGGCCGACGTCGCGCTCATGAAGGAGCTCGGCATCAAGGCGTACCGGTTCTCGACGTCGTGGGCCCGGGTCGTGCCCGGCGGGCGGGCGGTGAACCCGGCCGGCGTGGCGTACTACGACCGGCTCGTGGACGAGCTGCTCGGTGCCGGCATCCTGCCGTGGCTCACGCTGTACCACTGGGACCTGCCGCAGGCGATCGAGGCCGAGTCGAACGGCTGGGTGAACCGCGACACCGCGTACCGGTTCCGCGACTACGCCGTCACCATGCACGAGGCCATCGGCGACCGCGTCGACGTGTGGACCACGCTCAACGAGCCGTGGTGCGCCGCGTTCCTCGGCTACACGGGCGGCCAGCACGCGCCGGGCCGCCAGTCCCGCGAGGACGGCCTGGCCGCCGCGCACCACCTCATGCTGGCCCACGGCCTGGCCGTGGAGGCGCTGCGGGAGCGGGCACCCGAGGCGAACCTCGGCATCACGCTCAACTTCGAGGTCGAGGACCCGCTGAACCCGGACGACCCGGCCGACGTCGACGCCGCGCGCCGGCTCGACGGCGGGTTCACGCGGATCTTCGCCGACCCGATCCTGCGCGGCGCGTATCCCGAGGACGTGCTGGAGGACGTGCGCGAGTACGGCCTCGAACGGCACATCCAGGACGGTGACCTCGAGATCATCTCGACGCCCATCGACTCGCTCGGCGTGAACTACTACCACGGCAACGCCGTGTCGGCGACGCCCGCCGAGCGGCCGCTGGAGGGTGGCGCGCCGGTCACCCGGCCGTCGTCGTCCCCGTTCCCGGGCGGTGACGGCGCGTACACGCACCCGCGCGGACTGCCCGTCACCGACCAGAACTGGGAGGTCCAGCCCGAGGGCCTCACCAGGCTCCTGCTGCGCCTGCAGCAGGACTACACGGGGCCGCGCAACATCGCCCTGTACGTGACGGAGAACGGCAGCGCCTACCCGGACGTCGTCGGGCCGGACGGGTTCGTGGACGACCAGGAGCGTCTCGAGTTCATCGACGTGCACCTGCGCGCCATCAAGGACGCGATCGACGAGGGTGCCGACGTGCGCGGCTACTTCGGCTGGTCGCTGCTCGACAACTACGAGTGGGCGTGGGGCTACGGAAAGCGCTTCGGGCTCGTACGCGTCGACTACGAGACGCAGGAGCGCACGGTGAAGGCGTCGGGCCGCTGGTACGGTCAGGTCGCGCGGACCAATGCCGTTCCGGAGCGGTCGACATCGGTCATCACGCGCCCCAGCGAAGACAACGGCGAGGACAAGGCGGTTCCCCAGGCGTGACGACCTCAGGCCCACCCACCCTGGATGACGTGGCACAGGCGGCCGGGGTATCCCGGTCGACTGCGTCGCGCGCCATCAACGGTGGCCTGCGAGTCTCCCCCGAGGCGCAGGCGGCCGTCGACGACGCCGTCGCGCGCCTCGGGTACGCACCGAACCGCGCCGCCCGGTCCCTCGTGACCCGGCGGACCGACTCGATAGCCCTCGTGGTGCCCGAGCCGGACCAGCGCATCCTCACCGACCCGTTCCTCAGCGGCACCCTCGCGGGTGTCAGCGAGGGGCTGGCCGCGACCGATCTCCAGCTCGTGCTGCTGCTCGCCCGGCCGGGCGAGCAGCGCGGGCGGGTGGGCCGCTACCTGCGCAGCGGCCACGTGGACGGCGTCATCGTGGCGTCGCACCACCGGGGTGACCACCTCGAGACCGAGCTCGGGCCGACCATGCTGCCCGCCGTCTTCGTCGGCCGCCTCTTCGAGCCGGACCCGATGTTCTCGCGCGGCCTGCGCTACGTCGACGTCGACAACGTCACCGGCGGGCGCATCGCCACGCAGCGGATGATCGACCGCGGCCGCCGACGCATCGGCACCATCACTGGACCGCTCGACATGCCGGCCGGGGTGGACCGGATGATCGGCTGGCGGGACGCGCTGCGGGACGCCGGTCTGCCCGACGACGCGGTGGTCGAGGGCGACTTCACGGTCGCCGGGGCGGCGGTCGCCGCGGCCCGGCTCCTCGACGCGCATCCCGACCTGGACGGCATCTTCGCCGCGTCCGACCTGATGGCGGAGGCCACGCTGCGCGTGCTCGCCGACCGCGGCCGGTCGGTGCCCGGCGACGTCTCGGTGGTCGGGTTCGACGACCTCGGCATCGCCGAGACGACGTCGCCCCGGCTGACCACGGTGCACAACCCGGTGGTCCAGATGGTCGGCGCGGCGACGAGCATGCTCGTGGACCTGGTGGCGGGCCGTCCGGTCCGCGACGAGCGCCGTATCTTCGCCCCCCGCCTGATCGAGGGCGACTCGGCCTGACGGTTGAGTGCTGGCTATTTGTTGCTTTCCGGGCCTCCGGGCAACAAATAGCCAGCACTCAACGAGTTGGTCAGGCGGTGCGCTGGTGGCCGTAGCGGTGGGTCGTGCGGCTCACTGCCTGCTCGCGGAGCATCGTGAGGAGCTCACGGCGGCCGCTCGCCAGGACCGGGGCGTCCAGGACCGTCACGGTGCCGAGGCGGCTGGCCGCCGCGTCGCGCAGGCCCGGGGCCTCGCCCACCACGCGGATCCGGCCGGTCACCTTGCCGTCGGCGACGGCGTCGGCGAACGCCTCGTCCGTCATCTCCCGCTGCCCGACGACGGTGGCCCGCACGTCCGCCCGCGCGGCGGCGGCCAGCACCCGCTGCACCTCGACGTCCTGCGCACCGGCGCCGATCCGCACCGTGATGCCGGGGACCGGCCGGTAGCGGAACACGTTCGACTCGATGCCGAGCCCCGAGGGATCGTGCGCGGGGGCGAACTCGGTCACCCAGGCGCGGTCGTCGTCGGCGCGTGCCCAGGCCAGCCAGCCGGACGGGTCGGCGGTGCGCGAGGGCACCTCCGCGGCGTCCTCCCACCGGCCGAGCTGCGCGACGTAGTTGGGTCCGCCGGCCTTGGCGCCCGGTCCGACGGAGGACGCCTTCCAGCCGCCGAACGACTGGCGCTGCACCACCGCGCCGGTGATGTGCCGGTTCACGTACGCGTTGCCGATCTCCACCCGGTCGAGCCAGTGCGCCACCTCGGTGTCGTCGAGCGAGTGGATGCCGCCGGTGAGGCCGAACGACACGGCGTTCTGCAGCGCGATCGCCTCGTCGAGCGTGCGGGCGGTCATGATGCCGAGCACCGGGCCGAAGCACTCGGTGAGGTGGAAGAACGAGCCGGGGCGGACGCCGTCGCGCACGCCGGGGGTCCAGAGCCTGCCTCGGCCGAGGCCGGCCTCGCGGGCCACCGCGTCGAGCCGGCGCGGCCGGACGAGCCAGGTCTCGCCGGGCTCCAGCGTGGTCAGGGCGTGCAGGAGCTTGCCCTGTGCCGGTTCCGTGAGCGGCCCCATCACGGTCGCCAGGTCGGTCGCGGGTCCGACGGCGAGCGACGACACGGCGTCGACGAGCTGCCGCCGGAACCGCTCGCCGGTCGCGCTGCGGGGGTCGCCCACCGAGCCGACGAGGATCACGAGCGACGCGGCGGAGCACTTCTGCCCCGCGTGCCCGAACGCCGAGCGCACCACGTCCGCGACGGCCAGGTCCAGGTCCGCCGACGGCGTCACGACTATCGCGTTCTTGCCGGACGTCTCGGCGAGCACCGGCAACTCGGGCCGCCAGGACGCGAACATCTCGGCGGTCTCGATGGCGCCGGTCAGGATCACGCGGGACACGCCGTCGTGCGTCACGAGCCGGCGGCCGAGGTCGCCGTCGGGCACGCGGACGAACTGCGCGACCGAGCGGGCCAGCGCCGAGTCGAGCCCGATCTCCGGGGCGACCTCGTCGAGCGCCGCGTGCACCGCCTCGACGGCGATCTCCAGGCAGCGCGGCGTGGGCGGCGCGGGCTTCGCGATCACCGCGGTCCCTGCCGCGAGGCCGGCGAGCACGCCGCCGATCGGGATGGCGACCGGGAAGTTCCACGGCGGGGTGACCAGCGTGACGCCGTCCGGGGTGAAGCGGGCGCCCGGCCACGCCTCCGACGTGGGGTCGAGCGCGTCGGCCGCCTGCGCGTAGTAGGCGGCGAAGTCCACGGCCTCGCTGACCTCGGGGTCCGCCTCCGCGACGGTCTTGCCTGCCTCGTGCACCATGGCCGCGACGAGGTCGGCGCGGGCAGCCTCCAGGTGCTGGGCCGCGGCGCGGAGCACGCGGCCCCGGTCGGTCGCGGACACCTTGGACCACGCGGCGCCGGCCCGGCGGGCGAGCGCCACGACGTCGTCCACCTGGGCCGACGTCGCCAGCGGCTCCGCGATCGCCGGGACGTACCCGGAGAGCGGGCCCGTGACCTGCCGGGCCCACGCCCGGTGCTCGGCGACGGCAGGGTCGGTGTCGGCGGCGTTGCGGAACGGTCCCGTCACCGGCTGGGGTGCGGGGCGCGGACGGCGGCGCGGGGTGACGTCGTCGGGCGAGTAGTGCACACCCAGCTCGACGGACGCGCGGAAGGCGGCCTCCTGCCGGTCCATGGGCGCCTCGGTGGCCGAGGCCGTCGTGGCCGGGGCGAACGCCGCGTGCAGGAAGTTCTGCTCCGCCGCGTTCTCCTCCAGGCGGCGCACGAGGTAGGAGATCGCGACGTCGAAGTCCTCGTCGCGCACCACCGGCGTGTAGAGCACCACCCGGCCGTGGTCCTTGGCGACCTCGTCCCGGACGGCAGCGGCCTCGGTCGGCGCCATGCCCTGCAGCATCTCGATGTCGAGCGCCTCCGAGACGCCGCGGGCGCGGCCCAGCAGGATCGCGAGCGCCACGTGGAACAGGTTGTGGGACGCCGCGCCGATGCGGACGGCGTGCGCGCGCTCGGGGCGCAGTGCGTGGTCGAGCATGCGGACGTAGTTGGCGTCGACGTCGGGCTTGGACGTGTAGGGCGCCTGGGGCCAGTCGTGCAGGGTGGCCTCGACGTGCTCCATCGCCAGGTTGGCGCCCTTGACGATGCGCACCTTGATGCGCGCGCCGCCCTCGGCGACCCGCCGGGCGGCGAACTCGGTGAGGCCGTCCAGGGCGCCGAGGCCGTCCGGCAGGTAGGCCTGCAGCACGATGCCGGCCTCCAGGTCGCGGAACTCGTCGCGGCCCAGGATCTCGGTGAACACCGCGGTGGTCAGGGCGAGGTCGCGGTACTCCTCCATGTCCAGGTTGAGGAACACGCCGTGGTCGCGTGCGGCGCGGTACAGCGGCAGGAGCTGCTCGACGACGCGGTCGCGGGAGCCCTCGAGGTCCCACGTGACGAGCTGTGCGGCGACGCTGGAGACCTTGACCGACACGTAGTCGACGTCCGGACGCTCCACGAGCGCGATGGTGCGGGCCAGCCGGCCGGCGGCCTCCTCGGCGCCGAGCACCGCCTCGCCGAGCAGGTTCACGTTGAGGGTGTAGCCCTCGGCCCGGGTGCGGGCGAGGTGGGCGGTGAGGCCGTTGCCGGCGTCGGCGACGAGGTGGCCGACGAGCTGGCGCAGGCGGGCGCGGGCCGCCGGGACCACGATGCCGGGGAACGCCGGGGCGGCCAGGGCGCCGGCCCGGAACAGAGCGCGGTCGGCGGGGCTGAGGAAGGTGGCGCTGCCGGCCTGCTTGCCGAGCCGGGCAAGCGCCTTCGCCGCGACGTGGGTGTCCTGCGGGCGGGCGACGTCGTCGACGAAGCCGACGGCGAGCTCGAGGCCGGCGGGGTCGGACACGAGGGCGCCGAGGGCGGCGGACGCGCGGGCCACCGCTCGGTCGGTCCTGGAGCCGGCGTCCCTGGGCCCGGCGGGCTGCGAACCGGCGTCCGTGCCGGTGGCGGTGCCGATCCAGGTCCTGGCGAGGGCTACGGCGTCCTCGACGAGGGTGTCGGCGGCGGGCTGCGCGGTCGGCTCGGTCGGCTCGGTCGGAGCCTGAGGTGTGGCGCTGTCCGGTGCGCCTGCGCCCCCGGTCGGGACTGTGGCGGAAGCGGCGCGGTCGCGCCGGGCGGAGGTCTTCATTCCTCCAGGGTGCACCCGAAGCCGTTCACATGTATTGGCGAGATCACTCGCCGTCGGCACAGGTTTTCGCCAAGCGGGCGGTCCCGCGCCGCGTAGCATCGGAACCCCATGAGCAACCCGTCGAACAGCACGGCACGGCCTGAGACGCGTGCCCTGCTGGCAGCACTGAACCCCGCGATGGTCGCCCTCATGGACGAGCTGTCCGGGGTCATGTTCTGCGCCAAGGACGCCGACGGGCGCTACGTGCTCGTGAACCAGGTCTTCGTGGGGCGCACACGCGAGCGCTCCCGCCGGGACGTGATCGGCAAGCGCGCGGCCGACCTCTTCGTGCCGGAGCTCGCCGAACGCTACGAGAACCAGGACGCCCACGTCCGCACGACCGACAAGCCGCTGCGAGGCGAGCTCGAGCTGATCCGGCACGTCGGCGGGGCGCCGGGCTGGTTCCTCACCTCGAAGCTGCCGCTGCACGACGAGTCCGGCGCGTACGTCGGGCTGGTCTCCGTGTCGCAGGACCTGCGCTCCGGGGACGCCGACGACGCGACCATCCAGGCCATGGCCCGACTGCGCGCCGACATCGAGAAGCTGCTCGAGTATGGCGAGGTGCCCTCGGTGGCCGATCTCGCCGTGCTCGCCGGGTGCAGCCCCGCGTCCCTGGACCGCCGCGTCCGGCGGGTCTTCGGGCTCTCCCCGCGCCAGCTCGTGCTGCGGCTGCGGGTCGACCGCGCGGCGCACCTGCTCACCACGAGCACCGTGCCGCTGGCAGACGTCGCGACCGCCGCTGGCTTCTACGACCAGCCGTCGTTCACGCGCACGTTCGCGCGCCTGACCGGCGAGACGCCGTCGTCGTTCCGCAGCCGGTCGAAGCGCGGTTGACCGACCTGGGTACTGACTTTTCCGGGCGAGACCGCCATTGCCGGAAAATTACCGGATCTATCCCCAGCCATCGCGCACCGCCGCGCATCGAAGCGATACGGTGATACCGAGGCGCAAACCCCGCGCCGCGCAACCCGCGCCCCGCTCCCAAGGCGGTAGGCGCCGTTCTCCCCGGAGGACCCACGTGACGACGACAACGACGTCCACACCCGCATCACCGCCCAGCTTCGCGCCGTCAGGATCGCCCGTCGAGGGTTCCGCGCTCGCCACCGCGCACGCGCAGCTCGCCACGGCGGCCGAGATCCTCGGTTACGACGAGGGCCTGCACCGCATGCTCGCGACGCCGCGCCGTGAGATCCACGTCGCGGTGCCGCTCCGTCGCGACACGGGCGAGACCGTCCTGTTCCACGGTTTCCGCGTGCAGCACAACGTGAGCCTCGGCCCGGGCAAGGGCGGCCTGCGCTACCACCCCTCCGTCGACGTCGACGAGGTGCGCGCGCTGGCCATGTGGATGACCTGGAAGTGTGCGGTGGTCAACCTGCCGTACGGCGGCGCCAAGGGCGGCGTCGCCATCGACCCCCGCGGGTACTCGCAGTCCGAGCTCGAGCGCGTGACCCGGCGGTACACGTCGGAGATCATGCCGATGATCGGCCCCGACACCGACATCATGGCCCCGGACATGGGCACCGACGCCCAGACCATGGCCTGGGTGATGGACACCTACTCGGTCAACCGCGGGTACACGATCCCCGCGGTCGTGACCGGCAAGCCCCTCGCGGTCGGCGGTTCGCTCGGCCGCGGCACCGCGACCTCGGCAGGCATCGTGCACGTCACGTCAGCCGCGCTCGCCGAGGCCGGCATCCCCCTGAGCGACGTGTCCGTCGCCATCCAGGGCTTCGGCAAGGTCGGCTCGCACGCCGCGGAGATCTTCGCGGCACGCGGCTCGCGCGTCGTCGCGGTCAGCGACCAGTACGGCGGCATCCGAAACGACGGCGGGCTCGACGTGCCCCGGCTCATGGAGCACGTGCAGCGCACGGGCTCGGTCGTGGACTTCGCCGACGCCGACCCTGTCTCCAACACGGAGCTCCTCGCGCTCGACGTCGACGTGCTGGTCCCGGCCGCGATCGAGGGCGTGCTCGACGAGACGACGGCCGGCAGGGTCAAGGCCCGCTGGGTCGTCGAGGGCGCCAACGGGCCCACGACGGCGGCCGGCGACACACTGCTCGCCAAGAACGGCGTCACGGTGGTCCCGGACGTCCTGGCCAACGCCGGCGGCGTGGTCGTCTCCTACTTCGAGTGGGTCCAGGCGAACCAGACGTACTGGTGGACCGAGCAGGAGATCGCGGACAAGCTGGAGCACCGCATGATCACCGCGTACGCGGAGGTCTCCGCGCTGGCTCAGCGCGAGCACCTGTCGCTGCGGGACGCGGCGCTCGTCATCGGCGTCAAGCGGGTCGCGGAGGCGCACCAGATCAGGGGCCTCTACCCCTGATCGCGAGCCGGTCCGTGAGGTAGAGCGCCCGTCCGGGTCCCCTGGCGGCACCAG
>NZ_JBHXBG010000182.1:0-10691 GCF_042726755.1 Promicromonospora sp. NPDC060271
CGTCAACATCGGCACGATCGGTCACGTCGACCACGGTAAGACGACCCTCACGGCCGCCATTACCAAGGTGCTGCACGACGCGTTTCCGAACCTGAACGAGGCCTCGGCCTTCGACATGATCGACAAGGCGCCCAGCAGGTTCTCGTCGCCGCAGATCACCGCGCGCACCGCGAACCGCATGACATCGCCGACCAGACGCTCCCGTACCCGCTCGTCCTCGTCCGCGGAATAGGCGAAGTGCAGGGGCGAGCGCCGCGGATGGTGCACCCACTCCAGGTCGGTGCCGTAGACACGGGACGCGCCGCCGTAGACCTGGGTGTCCGGCGGCATGCCGGACGAGAACGCCCACGACACGTCGCCCGTCGGGATCACCACCACCTCGGCGAGCCCGGCGACGTCGTCGAGCACCCGCTTCGGGTCCACGTACGGGACGTCGCGCCCGGCGGGCGTCGAGATGACCACGACGGGCTGGTCGCGGCCGGGGCGCTGGAGCGCTGCGGCGAGCTCGCGCGCCTGGTCCTCGGAGGCGACACGCCGGACCCGCGCGGGGACGCGTGACTCGGTCATGGGGCCTCCTCACCCTTGGTGGTGACGCAGCGTACCGTTTTCAACTGTCATTCATTGCAAAGACATGAAAGAGCCCGCTGATTCCAGACCCTCTGGACCCGGACCATAGGATCGATTCATGACCCCAGTCGACTCCCCAGCACTCGAGGCGCGCGTCCGGGACGCGCTGACCGGTGTGCTCGACCCTGAGATCCGGCGTCCCATCACCGATCTGGGCATGGTCCGGTCGGTGGTCGTGTCCGACGGCGGGCACGTCGCCGTCGGCGTCGACCTGACGGTCGCGGGCTGTCCCATGAAGTCGACGCTGGTCAGGGACGTGACGGCCGCAGCGGAAGCCGTCGACGGCGTGGCCGGTGTCGAGGTCGAGCTGGGCGTGATGACACCGGAGCAGCGTTCCTCGCTGCGCTCGATGCTGCGCGGCGGCGCGGGCGACCCCGTCATCCCGTTCTCGCAGCCAGGCTCGCTGACCAAGGTGTTCGCCGTGGCGTCGGGCAAGGGCGGCGTCGGCAAGTCGTCGGTCACGGCGAACCTCGCGGTGGCCATGGCGGCGGACGGCCTCTCGGTGGGCGTGATCGACGCCGACATCTACGGCTTCTCGATCCCCCGCATGCTGGGGGTCGACCGTCAGCCCACCCGGGTCGACAACATGCTGCTGCCGCCCATCGCGCACGGCGTCAAGGTGGTCTCGATCGGTATGTTCGTGCCGCCGGGGCAGCCGGTCGTCTGGCGCGGGCCGATGCTGCACCGCGCGCTGGAGCAGTTCCTGGCCGACGTGTTCTGGGGCGACCTGGACGTGCTGCTGCTCGACCTGCCGCCGGGTACCGGCGACATCGCCATCTCGGTGGCCCAGCTTCTGCCGTCGTCCGAGATCCTGGTGGTCACGACGCCCCAGGCGGCGGCCGCCGAGGTCGCCGAGCGCGCTGGATCGGTGGCGACCCAGACGCAGCAGGGCGTGGTCGGCGTGGTCGAGAACATGTCGTGGCTGGAGCAGCCCGACGGCACCCGCCTGGAGGTCTTCGGCGCCGGTGGCGGCGCGAAGGTCTCGGCCCGGCTCACCGAGCTCGTGGGCACGGACGTACCACTGCTGGGCCAGATCCCGCTCGACGTCGCCGTCCGCGAGGGCGGGGACGCCGGCGCTCCGGTGGTCCTGACCGCGCCGGACTCACCGGGCGCCCGGGTGCTGGCCGACGTCGCCCGCGGGCTCGCGAGGCGCCGCCGGGGCCTCGCGGGCCGGAACCTGGGGCTCGCGCCGGTCTGAGCGACCCGGGCGGCCCTGCTCAGCGGTGGCGGTAGGAGAGCCTACGGACGAGCACCTCCGCCGGGCCCGGCAGCCCGGCTCTCGCCATCGCCGTCGCCAGCCCCACGGAGGCCGCCCACACGACGACGGCGATCACGGCCGCACCGGCGAACGACATGGTCCCGGCCAGGTCGAGCGTGAACGGGTAGAACAGCAGGAGCCACACCAGCGACTGCAGCAGGTAGAAGGTCAGGGACCGCTGCCCCAGGGCGGCCAAGGCCGTCGCGACCGCGCCGCCCGCAACGCGCCGTCCGGCGAACGCCACCCCGACGAGGGCGGCGAGCCCGACGCCGCCCACGTAGCCGCCGAACGTGTGCAGCACGGCGAGCGCCCATTCCGTGGAGGTTGCCGTCGGCACCCAGAAGCCGGCCACGACGAGCGCCTCGGGCAGGCGCGTGGCCAGGGCGAGGAGGAGCAGGCCGACGGCGGTCCGGCGGAGCAGCACCGCATGCTCCTGCGGCTCGTCCAGGTATCGACGGCGGGCCGCCCAGATGCCGAAGAGCATGCCCGACACGGCCACGACCACGCCGAGCACGGCGTCCGGAAGCCAGCCCGGCAGGCCGGACAGGACGTGCGCCGGGTAGGTCGCGGACATGTACGGCACCATCCCCGCCGGCTCACCCGCCAGCTCGGCGGCCACGCTGCGCTGGTAGGTCCAGCTGATCATCGCGAGACTGAACGGAAGAAGGGCCGCGGCCGTCCACAGGAGCACGCGGTCACGAGCCGTCACCATGGCCGCGAGGAACAGCAGGGCGAACCCGTAGGTGGCGACGATGTCGAGCGGTACCAGCAGCGCGGAGTGCGCCAGACCGACGCCGACCAGCACCAGCCCTCGGCGACGCAGGAGCCGGCGGGTCTCCGCCGGCCCCGTGCCGCGCGCCTCCTGCCGGTATAGCAGCTGCCCCATGGCGTACCCGAACAGGACGATGAACATCGAGCGCGCCTGGTTCTCCGCGAGCAGCGAACGCAGGAGCTCTGCCACCGTGTTCGCCGCGGTGGGGGCCCGGTCGCTCACGAAGCTCGGCGCGTGAGCGAGGGCGATGAGCAACAGCATCACACCGCGAGCGACGTCCGGTGCGATCGCTCGCGAGAGCTGCGCGCGTGCCTGGCCGGCGGGGCGGGCCGGTGCTGTCATGTCGTTCCTTCCACTGGGTCGCGCAAGCGGTCCGAGCCACCGGTTCACGCGGGGCGCGCGCATTGCGTTCAGGTCAGCATCAACACCCGTACGCCCTATGGACCAGCGGCTATCGTGGATCGTTGCAACAGCCGAACTGCCGATGCACGCCAGGAGCGATGTGCCAGGACCACGCCTGAACCGGACCGAGCGCGAACAGGTCGCGGCAGGGCTCGCCGCCCGGCACGACTACGCGGAGATCGCCCGGCGACTCGGCCGGCCGACGTCGACGGTGAGCCGCGAGGTGGCGCGGAACGGTGGGCCGGCCGCGTACGACGCCGACCGGGCCGAGGCCGCGGCACAGGCACGCGCCCGGCGTCCCCGGGGCGGCCCGACAGCCGGGACGGGCAGCGTCGGCCAGACCCAGGAACCCCGGGCCGCCGCCCGGACGGCGTTTCTGGCCGACTTCACCGAGAGCGTCGTCGCCACCGGTGTCCCCCGCACCGCCGCGCGGGTACTGGTGTGGATCCACTCGGCCGACGCCGGGCTCACCGCCGCAGACCTCATCACCGAGCTGGGGGTCTCGAGGGCTGCGGTGTCGAACGCGGTGGCGTACCTCGACCGGCTACGGCTGATCCGGCGGGAGCGCGAACCGGCCGGCCGTCGCGAGCGTTACGTGGTGGGCGACGACGTCTGGTCCGCGAGCTGGAACGAGAGCGTGGAAGCCAATGCCCGCTGGGTCCGCATCACCACGCGCGGCGTCGAGGCGCTCGGCCCGGACACCCCGGCGGGCGTCCGGCTCGCCCGGGCGGCCCGGTTCTTCACCGCCGTGCAGGAGACCATGTCGGCGGGTCCCTGGCCGCTCGCGACGGGCGAGACCGGCGCGCTCCTGCGTGCGCTGGCGCGGGCGGGGGTGCCGGTCACCGCCGAACAGCTCAGGGGTGTCCTGACGCCGGAGCAGCGGGCGGCGCTCCGGCGTCGGGGGTGATGCCGGTGAAGCAGCCCGGCGTTGACCACCAGCCCTGGACTACTGCGCGTACGGGTCCGTGAGCGTGAAGGGTGTACGGGCTTCCTCCAGCGCAGCCTGCGGAAACTGCTCACGTCGCAGCTGCGTGCTCAGCCCCGGACGGCGGCCAGCACCTCCTGCTCCTCCTCGCGGGTCAGGCCCGTGACCTTGGCGTCCGGCGTCGCACTGAGCCAGGTGAGCGTGTCGCGCGCGGTCTCCGCGAACGGCCGGATCGTCAGGCCCGCCTCCAGCGACGACGCGACGTCGTGCGCCAGGAAGCCGGAGTCGGCCAGGTCGGCGACCCAGACCGGGATCGAGCGGGGACCCGACCACGGGACGACCTCGTGCTCGGCGAGCACCTCGGGGGCCACCGGGACGAGCTCGGGGTCGGCCCCGGCGCCGTCGGCCACCTGGGCAAGGAGCTCCGACCGGGGAACCGGCGGGCAGACGGCGTCGAAGTCTCCGGTGGTGCCCACCTCCGCCGCCGTCACTATCCACTCCGCGAGGTCGCGGACGTCGACGAGCTGGACCGGGTCGTCGACCGGCTCGGGGACCAGCACAGGCAGGCCGTCCCGTGCCGCCTCGGCGAACCGGGCGGGCCAGTACGCGAACCGGCCGCTCGGGTCCCCCGGGCCGACGATCAGGCCGGGCCGGATCACGAGCGCGGCCGCGACGCCGGTGCGGACCGTGTTCTCGCACGCCACCTTCATCGCGCCGTACGTCTCGGGGCCGGAGGCCGGGTCCTCGTCCGTCTCGATCGGGTCGAGCAGGGGCAGTGTCGCCGGCGTGCCGCCCGGCGTCGCCGTGTCCGCGTAGACGTTGACGGTCGAGACGAACGTCCAGTGCGCGTCCGGGAACGCCGCGACCGCGCGGCGCACGTGCGAGGGGATGCGCGAGACGTCGACGACGGCGTCGAACGGCGTGGCCGTGAGCTCGGCAGGCACCGCATCGACGCGGTCCCAGGGCACGAGGGTGGCGCCGTCGGGCACCGTGCCGCTCACGCCGCGGGCCGCGCACGTGACGTCGTGCCCGCGGGCCACCGCCGCTTCCGCGACCGCGCGGGAGAGGAAGACCGTTCCACCGAGAACCAGGATTCGCATGTGCCCACCGAACCGCATCGCAGTGACGGCGACCACGCGAATCTGCTGGTGGCGAATCTCCGGGAGGCGTACGGGCGCTGTCGACGGCCGTCACGCGTAAATCGATGCAAGCCAACGGGCCCAACGAATCTGTCCGGCACCGGCAAGCGTATTCCCCCACGCCCGCCGAGGATCTAACGTTGTCCAGGCACCCCGGACGAACGCCCCCGACCCAGGACAAGGAAGTCCTCATGACGCACAGCACACACCGCAGGCGCGCCCTCGCGGGCGGCGCCGCGATCGCCGTCGCGCTGACGACCGCGGGCCTCGCGATCGGACCGTCGGCGGCCGGCTACGGCGAGGCGGTGATCAAGCCCGCCGAGACCGACCTCGCCGGCAAGGACTGGGTCACGGCCCGCGCGACCAGCAACGATGCCGACGCCGGCCGTGCGCTCGACGGCTCCGATACCACCGCCTGGCGGCCGGCCGCGTCGACGTCGGGCAGCCGCCACGGCACGCGGGACCAGGCCCTCACCGTCGATCTCGGCGGCGCGTACGACGGACTGCACAAGGTGGAGGTGGTGCTCGCGGACGCGACGCCGGCCCGCTACGTCGTCGAGGCCTCGGCCGACGGCAGGCGCTGGACGACCCTCGCCGACCACCGGGACGGCCGCAGCGGCGCGGCAGGCACCACGGCGCTGGTCGACAGGGACGGCACCCGGTACCTGCGCGTCCGGTTCGTCACCGCGCGGCCAGGCACGAACGGCGTCGCCGAGCTGCGCGCCTACAACTACCTGCGCGACGACCTGCGGCTCGGCGCCGACCTCTCCTACGCCGACCAGGAACGCGACCAGCCGTACTACCTCGACGCCGAGGCCGCCCTCGCCGGCGAGCCGGACCCCGGCCCCCACCTGCTCGACGTCGTCAAGGACCGCGGGATGGAGCACCTGCGCCTGCGCATCTGGAACGACCCGCGCGACGAGACCACCGGCGTCGAGACCGACCCGGCGTACCAGGGCCCGGAACGCTCGCTCACGGTGGCCGAGGAGATCGCCGACCGCGGCCTGGGCCTCGGCATCGACTTCCACTACGCGGACAGCTGGGCCGACCCGAGCAAGCAGCCCAAGCCGCGCGCCTGGGCCGAGCTGCCCTTCGACGAGCTGACCCAGGAGGTCCACGACTTCACCGCGGACTACCTGACCCAGCTCGTGGAACAGGGCACCACCCCCGCGAAGGTCGCGGTGGGCAACGAGGTGATCAACGGCTTCCTCTACGGCAGCGAGGCCGAGATCATCGGGACCACGGCGCCCGCCTACTTCGTCGAGCAGGCGGACGTCTACCGGTCGCAGCCCGGCGGCGGCCTGCTCTGGGACTACTGGTGCAGCGACGACCCCGCCGAGCAGCGGGCCTACGTCGAGCAGTGGGACCGGTTCGCGACGCTCATGGCGTCGGGCATCCGCGCCGTGCGCGAGGCGTCCCCGGAGTCGGACGTCGAGATCCACGCGATAGTCGACGCGGGCCGCCTCGACAAGACCATGGAGTTCTGGACGCAGCTGCTCACCCGCCTGGAGGCCGCCGACGCCGCCCCCGACGTGCTCGCGCTGTCCTACTACCCCGAGTGGCACGGCAGCCCCGAGGCGCTCGAGCACAACCTGCACACCATCGCCGACGCCTTCCCGCGGTACGCGCTCGACGTCGCCGAGACCGCCTACCCGGCCGAGAGCTGGCCGCCCGGCGACCCGACGCCGCTGCCCAACTCCCCGTTCCCCGTGACGGTCCAGGGCCAGGCCGACGCCGTCCAGCGCGTCTTCCAGGTCGCCAACGACGTGCCCGGCAACCGGGTGCAGGGCGTGCTCGTCTGGGAGCCCGCGAACTGGCAGCCCATGTTCACGTGGGTCGAGACCGGCCAGGGCTGGTTCCCCGAGGCCAACGCGTCGCTCGACGTCTTCCACGACAGCGACGCCACGCATGTCCTGGAGGACACCGTGCACGTCGTCACAGCGGTGGGCGACGACGTCCGGCTGCCCCGCCGGGTCGACGTCCTGACACCTGCCGACGGGGACGTCGACGGCGTCCGGGTCACCTGGCAGGACGTGCCCGACGACGCGACCGCCCGGCCGGGCACGCTCACCGTCGGCGGGACCACTACCCACGGCCCGGCCGAGGCGACGATCCACGTCCTGCCCTGACCAACCCCGCTGACCCACCCCCAGAAAGGACCCTCATGCCTGAGACCCCGACCTTCGTCCCCGGACCGCGGTACGACGGGTGGCTGACCGGCGTCGAGCAGATCAGCTACGGCGGCGACTACAACCCGGAGCAGTGGCCCGAGGAGGTCTGGGCGGAGGACGTCCGGCTGATGAACGAGGCGGGCGTGAACCTCGTCAGCCTCGGCATCTTCAGCTGGGCTCTGCTGGAGCCACGCGAGGGCGAGTTCGACTTCGCGTGGCTGGACCGCGTCATCGGCCTGCTGCACGACGGCGGTGTGCGGGTGCTGCTCGCCACGCCTACCGCCGCGCCACCCGCGTGGCTGTTCGCCGCCCACCCGGACGCCCGGGTGGTCGACCGGAACGGCACCCCCATGGGTCCGGGCAGCCGGGGACTCATGGCACCCACCGCGCCCGCCTACCGGGAGGCGGCCGTGCGGATCACCACCGCGCTGGCCGAGCGGTACGGCACGCACCCCGCCGTCGTCGGGTGGCACGTGCACAACGAGTACGGCGCGCCGGTCGCCCTCGACTACTCGGTGCACGCGCAGCGGGCGTTCCGCGAGTGGCTGCGCGAACGCTACGGCTCGCTGGACGCGCTGAACGCCGCCTGGGGCACCGCGTTCTGGGGGCAGCACTACGCGGACTGGGAGCACGTCCAGGTCCCGGCCGCCGCCCCGGAGGCCGTCAACCCCGCCCAGCAGCTCGACTTCGCGCGATTCTCCGACGCCGCCCTGCTGGCCTGCTTCGTCGCCGAGCGCGACGTCGTCCGCCGGTACTCCTCCGCGCCCGTGACCACGAACTTCATGGCGGCGAGCTGCCCGTCCACCGACCTGTTCGCGTGGGGCAAGGAGGTCGACCTCGTCTCGAACGACCACTACCTGCGGGCCGCCGACCCCCGCGGGTACGTGGGGCTCGCCCTGGCCGCCGACCTGACCCGGTCCGTCGCGGGCGGCAAGCCGTGGCTGCTGCTGGAGCACTCGACGTCGGCGGTGAACTGGCAGCCGCGGAACGTCGCCAAGCGGCCGGGCGAGCTGGCCCGCAACTCGTTCGCGCACCTGGGGCGCGGCGCGGACGCGATCATGTTCTTCCAGTGGCGTGCCTCGCGCTCGGGCGCGGAGAAGTTCCACTCGGCGATGCTGCCGCACGCCGGAACGGGTTCACGGGTGTGGCGCGAGGTCACGGAGCTCGGCGCGAACCTCGGCCGGCTCGCCGAGCTGCGCGGCTCCCGGGTCCAGGCGGACGTGGCCCTGCTGTGGGACCAGGAGTCGTTCTGGGCCCAGGACCTCGAGTTCCGGCCGAGCGAGGGGGCCCGTCACCGCGAGCGGGTCGACACCTATTACGACCGCCTCTGGCGGGACGGCCACACGGTCGACCTGGCCCGGCCCAGCCAGGACCTTTCGGGGTACAAGCTGGTCGTCGCCCCCGCGTCGTACCTGCTCACGGCCGAGGCGGCGGCGAACCTCACGGCGTACGTCGCGGCCGGCGGCACGCTGCTGGTGAGCTACTTCAGCGGCATCGTCGACGAGCACGACGCCGTGCACGCGGGCGGCCTCATGGCTCCGCTGCGTGACGTGCTCGGCGTGCAGGTCGAGGAGTTCCTCCCCCTGCGCGACGGCGAGGCGCTCACCGTCACCTACCGGGCGGGGGCCGCGGGAGCAGGCGCCGCGACCACCGACACCACGGAGCTGTCCGGCACGGTCTGGGCCGACGACCTGGTGCTCCACGGCGCCGAGCCGGTCGGCTCCTACGTCGACGGCCCCAAGCCGGGCGGCGTGGCCATCACCCGCCACCGGCACGGCGCGGGGACCGGCTGGTACGTGTCGACGGGCCTGGACGTCGCGGCCCTGGCGACGGTCATGACCGATGTGTACGCGAGCGCAGGCCTGGCGCCGTCGGGCATCGTGGATGGCCTGGAGGTGGTGCGCCGGACCAGCGCGGACGCCGTCTACACGGTGGCGATCAACCACACCGACGGCGAGGTGAAGCTGCCCCTCGGCGGACCTGCGACCGATCTGCTCACCGGCGACACCTTCGCGGGCTCCGCCGACGTCCCCGCCGGCGGGGTCCGTGTGCTGCGTACCGGCACCCGCTGACGGCGAGAGACAATAGTTCCCATGACTGAACCGCAGTGGCTCGAAGCCTGGTCCGTCGAGGAAGGCGCGCGCCGGGTCGACGAGCTCTTCACCAGTTCGTTCGACGGCTCACCCGAGGGCGTCTGGTCCGCCCCTGGCCGGGTCAACCTCATCGGTGAGCACACCGACTACAACGCCGGGCTGTGCCTGCCCACGGCGCTGCCGCACCGCACGTTCATCGCGCTGCGTCCGCGTGAGGACGACCGGGTCCGTCTGGTGTCGGCGCAGGCTGAGGGCGTGTGGGAGGCCAACCTCTCCGACATCGCTCCGGGCACCCGCGGCTGGGGCGCCTACGTGGCAGGCGTCGCCTGGGCGCTGGCCGAGGCCGGCCACAAGGTCGGCGGTTTCGACGCCGCTGTCGACTCGTGCGTGCCGTTCGGAGCCGGGCTGAGCTCGTCGGCGGCACTGGAGGCCGCCGTCGCGGTGGCCCTCGACGCGGTGGCGGGCCTCGGCCTCGCCGGGTCCGACACCGGGCGCACCGAGCTGGTCGCGGTGACGCGCCGTGCGGAGAACGAGATCGCGGGGGCGCCGACGGGCGGCCTCGACCAGTCGGCGTCGCTGCGCTGCCGCGAGGGCCATGCGCTGCTGCTCGACTTCCGACCGGGCCTGAGCGCCCTGGAGTCGGGCGTGCCCGTGCCGTTCGACCTGGACACGGCCGGGCTCACGCTCCTCGTGGTCGACACCAAGGCCGAGCACTCGCACGTGGACGGCGAGTACGGCGCCCGGCGCGCGGCGTGCGAGCGGGCCGCGAAGCTGCTCGGGCTGGACTCCCTCCGCGAGATCGCGCCGGCCCTCGGTGGCATGGGCATCGACCGGGCGCTGGCCGAGCTCGAGCCGCACGACGCCGACGGCGTCCTGCGCCGCCGGGTGCGGCACGTCGTGTCGGAGATCGACCGCACGGCGCGGTTCGCGAACCTGGTCCGGGAGGGCCGGGCGGCCGACGTCGGCCCGTTCATGCTGGCGTCGCACGCGTCCATGCGGGACGACTACGAGATCTCCTGCCGTGAGCTCGACCTCGTCGTCGACACGGCGATGGCCGCGGGCGCGCTCGGCGCGCGCATGACCGGCGGTGGGTTCGGCGGCAGCGCGATCGCGCTCGTCAACCAGGCCGACGTCGACACCGTCGCCCAGGCCGTCGCGGACGCCTTCGCCGACGCGGGCCTCACGGCCCCGGTGTTCCTGCTGGCGCCGCCCTCCGCGCCGGCGGCCTGACCGCCGTCTCCTCCGGTCAGCTGCCAGCCGCACGCGCCGGCTTCGGTCCGTTGCGCTGAGATCGGTCGATCAAC
>NZ_JBHXBG010000183.1:0-10648 GCF_042726755.1 Promicromonospora sp. NPDC060271
GTCGCGCAGTGCGACCGGGCCCGCTGTGGACAACTCAGGGGACGTCAGCCCCTGGAGTCCTCCGCCGCCTTGACGACCTGCTCGAGCCACGAACGACGGGCCGCGACAGCCGCCTCCAGCTCGGAGATCTTGCGCTTGTCACCCTTGGCCTGGGCGGCCGCGAGGTCCGCCTCGAGACCCTCGATGGCGGACTGGAGCTGGGCGGCGGCACCCTCGGCGCGCGCACGCGTCTCCGGGTTGCTCCGCTTCCACTGCGCCTGGTCGGCGTCGCGGATCGCGGTCTCGACCGCACGCAGCCGGCCCTCGACACGCTGGATGTCACCGCGAGGGACCTTGCCGGCCTCCTCCCAGCGCTCCTGGATGTTGCGCAGCACGGCCTTGGCCTTGTTCAGGTCCTTGACCGGCACCAGCGCCTCAGCCTCCAGCAGCAGCTCCTCCTTGACCTTGAGGTTCTCGCCGTACTCCGCGTCGATGACGGCGTTCTCGGCGTCCCGCGCCTCGAAGAACCGGTCCTGCGCGGCCCGGAACCGGGCCCACAGGGCGTCGTCGTCCTTGCGCGACGCGCGGCCGGCCGCCTTCCAGCGCGTCATGAGGTCGCGGTACGCGCCAGCGGTGTAACCCCAGTCCGTGCTGGTGGACAGCGCCTCGGCCTCCGAGACCAGCTTCTCCTTCTCGATCTTGGCGCTGCTGTTGCGCTGCTCCAGGTCGGCGAAGAAGTGCCGGCGCTCGCGGTCGAACGCGGTGCGGGCGTGGCTGAACCGCTTCCAGAGCGATTCCTCCGTCGGGCGGTCGATACGCGGCCCGGAGCGCTGGGCTTCCTTCCAGCGGTCGAGCAGCTGGCGCAGCTCCTCGCCGGCGGGGCGCCACTGCATCTTGCTCGGGTCGGTCGCCGCGATCTTCTCGGCGGACTCCACTATCGACGTACGGGCTGCGACGGCCTCCGCCTTGGCGGCGGACCGTGCCTCCTCGAGGGCGGCCCGGCGTTCGGCGGCACGGCCGCGCAGCGCCTCGACCCGTGCCCGCAGGGCGTCCAGGTCGCCGACGGCGGCCGGCTCGGCGGTCTCCTCGCCGAGCTTCTGGAGCGTCTGGTCGATCTCGCGCACCGACAGGTCGGCGCTGTCCAGGCGGGCCTCGAACAGGCCCACCTTCGCGGCGAGGTCGAGGTACCGGCGCACGTACAGCGCCAGCGCCTCCTCGGTGGTGACACCAGGGAACTGGCCGACGATGCGCTCGCCCGCCGAGTCGCTGACGTACACGTTGCCCTCGGCGTCCACGCGGCCGAACTTCTCCGCCTCGGCGTGCGCGGCGGCGTCGGCGACCGGCACAACGGGCGCGGGGGCAGCGGCCGGCGCAGCCTGTGCCGCTGCGGCCGACGGCGCGCCCGGCTTGGGCGGACGCGGCCTCGCGAGCGCGGCGGGCGACGGGATCGCCGCGGGCTTCGCGGGGGCGGGCTGGGCGGCGGGAGCCGGGGTCGGCGGCACCACGGCGGCCTCGGCTTCGGCCGGTGCGTCGGCGTCGGCCTGGGGGGCCTCTTCAGCGGGAGCCTCGGCCGCGGGGGCCGCCTCCTCGACGGGGGCCTCCTCGACGGGAGCCTCCTCGACGGGAACCTCGGCCGCGGCGGCCGGGGCCGCCTCGGCAGCGTCCTCAGGTACCTCCGCCTCGGCCGGCGCCTCGGTCACCTCTGCTGCCTCACTCACCGCCTCGGCGGGAGATTCGGCTGCGTCTGGAGTCTCGGCCACGGGCTCGGCGGGCGCGTCCTGCTGGACGGGCTCTGCCGAGCGGGAAGTGGGTTCGCTCACTGGGTCTCAACTCCTTCGATGGTGACCGGGTCGACGGGCGCACCGTCCGGTGCACCGCCCGCCGTCCCCGCGTCAGCGACTGCCTGGACGAAGTCCAAGCCGGATGTGATCGTGCCGAAGACCGTGTACCCGCCGGCTGCGTCGGAAGGGATGGTCGATTCCTCGTAGACGAGGAAGAACTGGGAGCCCATGGACTCGGCGTCGCCGCCGCGGCGCGCCATCGCCACGGTGCCGGCGGGGTAGACGTCGCTCTCCGGGGCGTTCTCGATCGGGCCGAACGAGTAGCCCGGGCTGCCGGACCCGGTGAACGTCGGGTCGCCGCACTGGAGCACGTGGATGCCCTCCGTGACGAGCCGGTGGCAGCCCGTGCCGTCGAAGTAGCCGCCCTGGGCGAGCGTGACGAAGTTGGCGACGGCCTGCGGGGCCTTCTCGCCGTCGAGCTCGAGCACGATGTCCGCGGTCGTGTCGCCCGAGCAGGCCCGCAGCGTGACCGTCCACGTGCGGTCCTCCGCGACCGACGGGTCGGCGAGCTCGTAGTCGTCGCGCGCCTCCTCGACACCCGCCGGGCAGGCACCGGCGGCGTCGGCCGCGTCGTCCTCGCGTGCGCTGTCGTTGATCAGCGCCGCGACTACGAACGCGCCGACCAGCGCGAGCACGGTGACCAACGCGACGAGGCCCCAGAGGCGCTGCCTGCGAGCGCGCTTGGCCGCCTGCCGCTGCGCTCGTTTCTCCGCCTGCCTGGCCTGCTGCGCGCGCTGCCGCTGCTTGGTGGACGCCACCGCGTTCCCTTCTCCGTGCTCTCTTGTGCTCGCCTCGACCCGGGGCCTGGCCGCGCTGGACCGATTCACTGCCGGATCCGGGGCGAATCACCCCGTGCGGGGACAGTGTAGGCATCGGATGCCACGACGTACTGTCTGAACCTTTTCACCGAGGGGTGAAGAGGGCCTGTCAGCGAGGGCCCCAGCCGCTAACGTGGGCTTCGTGGAGCTCCGTGTAGTGGTCGCACCCGTGTTCGGCACCAACTGCTGCGTCGTGTCCTCCGGCACCGACTGCGTGGTCGTCGACGCCGGCGCGGGAGTGGCCGACGCCGTAGCGCGCCTGGTCGACGAGCACGGCCTGACCCCGCGCGCGGTCCTCGCCACGCACGGCCACGCCGACCACACGTGGGACGCGGGCGAGCTCTGCGCGCGGTACGACGTCCCGATGCGCCTGCACGAGGCGGACGCCTACCGGCTCGCCGACCCGTTCGGCACCCTGAGCCCCGCGCTGGAGGCCGCGCTCGGACTGCACCGCGACGACTACCGCGCGCCCGCCGTCGTCGAACCGTTCGCGACACCCGGCGGCTTCGCCGTGCTGAGCTTCGGGCAGGTCACCTTGCACGCCGTGCACGCCCCCGGCCACACGGAGGGCTCCACCCTCTACCGCCCGGACGACACGGTGATCCTCACCGGCGACGTCCTGTTCGCGGGCTCCGTCGGCCGCACCGACCTGCACGGCGGCTCGGGCCACGTGATGGGCGAGACGCTGCGCGAGGTGGTGCGCGGGCTGGACCCGGCGCTCGCCGTCGTGCCAGGGCACGGGCCTGCCACCACTGTGGCGCACGAGCTGGAGACCAACCCGTTCCTCGCCGCGGAACGCAGATGAGGGTCAGATGAAGGTCTACGTCGATCAGCACGCCGGGATGGCGGCGGACGGGTGGTCCGCGGCATGGACCTTCGACCTGGAGCACTGGGGCACGTGCGGCCAGGGGCCCGACGACGCCGCGGCGCTCGCCGACCTCGGCGTCCGGTGCGGCCTCGGCGCCATGGCCGTCGAGACCGGCGAGCTCCAGGTCGTCGAGCGCGTGGACCGTGCGCGGACCGGCGACGAGACGGTGTTCGCGAGGGACCGGGTACCGGCGTCGGAGGCGGAACGGGAGACGACGCTCGCGATCCTAGAGCACGCGCGGGCCAGGACCCTCGACCTCGTGCGCGCTGCGCCGCCCAGCGTGCTGGCACACCGCGACCCGGCCCGTGTGCTCCCGCCCTACGCCTGGTGGCACACGGTGGGGCAGCTCGCGCTGCACATCGCGGACACCGAGTCGCGCTACTACCTCCCGCTGCTCGGGCTGCCCTCGCGGGACCGGGCGAGCGACCTCGTGACCGAGCTCGAGGAATCGGGTGAGCACGTGCGGCGCGTGGTGTCGCAGATGGCGCTGCACCTGGAGTCGTCGTCCGACCGGGACGGGACCTGGACCAGCGTCAAGGTGCTGCGCCGGCTGGCGTGGCACGAACGCGGAGAGCTCGAGGTGCTCGACCGGCTGGTCGCGCACGCGCCTGTGGACAGGCCGGGCTGACAGCGGCCCCCTCGTGGGAAGATCTGTGGCATGGCAAAGCCCACTCCTCTCTCCGGTTTCCCCGAATGGCTCCCTGACGGTCGCATCGTCGAGCAGCACGTCCTCGACACCCTGCGACACACCTTCGAGCTGCACGGGTTCGCCGGGATCGAGACGCGGGCCGTCGAGCCGCTGGACCAGCTGCTGCGCAAGGGCGAGACCTCGAAGGAGGTCTATCTGCTGTCGCGGCTGCAGGAGGAGAACGGTCAGAGCTCCGACAAGCAGCTCGGCCTGCACTTCGACCTGACCGTGCCGTTCGCGCGCTACGTGCTCGAGAACGCGGGCAAGCTCGCGTTTCCCCTGAAGCGCTACCAGATCCAGAAGGTCTGGCGTGGCGAACGCCCTCAGGACGGCCGCTTCCGCGAGTTCATCCAGGCCGACATCGACGTCGTCGGCGCGGGCGAGCTCCCGTACCACTTCGAGGTCGAGGTGCCGCTCGTCATCGCGGAGGCCCTTGGCTCGCTGGCCGGCATCGGCCTGCCGCCGGTCCGCATCCTGGTGAACAACCGCAGGGTCGCCGAGGGTTTCTACCGGGGCATCGGCCTGGACGACGTCGAGGGTGTGCTGCGCCAGATCGACAAGCTCGACAAGATCGGTCCCGAGAAGGTCTCCGGCCTGCTCGTCGCCGAGTGCGGTGCAACGGAGGACCAGGCCAAGGCCTGCCTGGCGCTCGCGTCCATCTCCGGGTCGGACGTCGGGGTGATCGCCGAGGTCCGTGCCCTCGCCGAGTCGCACGGCGCCACGACGGAGCTGCTGGAGACGGGCCTGGGCGAGCTGGAGGCGCTGATCGCGGCCGCCTCGGAGCGCGCTCCGGGTGTGGTCGTGGCGGACCTCAAGATCGCGCGCGGGCTCGACTACTACACGGGTTCCGTCTACGAGACGGTGCTGGTCGGGCACGAGCAGCTCGGTTCGATCTGCTCGGGCGGCCGCTACGACACCCTCGCCTCGGACGGCAGGAACACGTACCCGGGCGTCGGGCTGTCGATCGGCGTCTCGCGCCTGGTGTCGCGCCTGCTGTCCGCTGAGCTCGTGCGGGCGACGCGTTCGGTGCCGTCGGCGGTGCTCGTCGCCGTGTCGTCCGAGGATCAGCGCGTGGCGTCCGATGCGGTGGCCACCGCGCTGCGAGCCCGCGACATCCCGGTCGAGGTGGCGCCGAGCGCTGCCAAGTTCGGCAAGCAGATCAAGTACGCCGACCGGCGCGGCATCCCGTTCGTCTGGTTCCCGGGCACCGCGGGGGAGGACGGCGTGGTGGGCGCCGACCAGGTCAAGGACATCCGCTCCGGCGAGCAGGTGGACGCCGACGCGGCGACGTGGGAGCCGTCCGACGCGGACCGCTGGCCGCAGGTCGTCCCGGTGCCGTGACCGCCCGGCGCCCCACGCCGCGGGAGTGACGACTTGACGCCTGTTCGAACGAGTGTTCGAATCGGGTATGCGGTGGAACGGTCAGGCGATCAATCATGACGACGGTGCGCTTCCCGGGCTCGAGCTGCCCGGGTTGCGCACCGCCGGACTGCTGCGCACCGTCCGGTCGCCGGAGTTCGCGGGCGTGACCTTCCACGAGGTGCTGGCCAAGAGCGCGCTGTCGAAGGTCCCGGCGGTATCGCAGATGCCGTTCAAGTGGACGGTGAACCCTTACCGCGGCTGCTCGCATGCCTGCTTTTACTGCTTTGCCCGCAATACCCACGAATATCTGGATCTCGACTCCGGGCACGACTTCGACTCCCAGGTCGTCGTCAAGGTCAACGCGGACCAGGTGCTGCGCGCTGAGCTGGCCAAGCCGACCTGGACCCACGAGGCCGTCGCGCTCGGCACCAACACCGACCCGTACCAGCGGGCCGAGGGCCGCTACAAGCTCATGCCCGGCATCATCTCGGCGCTCGCGGACTCGGGCACGCCGTTCTCGATCCTCACCAAGGGCACGCTCCTGCGGCGCGACCTGCCGCTGCTGACCGAGGCCGCCGGGAAGGTCGACATCGGTCTCGGGGTATCGCTCGCGTTCGCCGACTCACCGGCCGGCAAGGAGCTGCAGCAGGCCGTCGAGCCCGGCACTCCGACACCGCGCGCCCGCCTCGACCTGATCCGCGCGATCCGGGCCGCCGGCCTGCCGTGCGGCGTCATGGTCGCACCGGTCCTGCCGTGGCTCACCGACTCGCTCGTCCATCTCGAACGGCTCCTCGACGACCTCGTCGACGCGGGAGCGACCGGCGTCACCGTGCTGCCGCTGCACCTGCGGCCAGGTGCCCGCGAGTGGTACCTGGGCTGGCTCGAACGGGACCATCCGCATCTCGTGGCGGGCTACGGCCGGGTCTACGCGCGCGGCGCCTACGCGCACAAGGGCTACCGCGACTGGCTCTGGGAGCGGGTGTGGCCGCTGATCGCCGAGCGCGGTCTCGGGGGTGCTGCCATGCATCGCGCGCGGGCCGCCGGAGCGCACGAGGGCGGTCAGCACGTCGAGGGCGACTACCCGCGCGGTGCGTTCAGCGGGATGCGGGCCGACGGCGCCGGTGCGGCCTCCCTGGTCGCGGACGTCGGGAGCGAGACCCTGTTCTGATGGAGCACCCGCTGGCAATTGCCCGCGCCGGAGGACCAGCACGCCGTACCCTGACCTGCGGCGCTACCGTGTGGCCGGGACCGAGCTCGTTCCTCACCCCTGTCCGGCCACGGTAGGCCGCGCCCTCGGCCAGCAGTCCAGAAAGGCACCACGATGACCACCGCCCCAGTCCCCGAGTGGCCCCGCATCGAGGCCGTTGCCCGGCCCGACGGCACTGGTGAGCTCACGATCGACGGCATCGGCTACCCGGTCCAGGCCCCCACCGTCGAGGAAGCCCGGCTGAGGATCCTCGCGCGCATCGCCGACACCGCTGCCGAGCTCAAGCGCCCGGTGCGCGTGCTGGCCAGCGAGCCGGACGGGCAGTGGCCGCTGATCGTGCATCCTGACGGCCGGGTCCAGGCGGACGACGGCCTCTCGGCGAGCCCCGCGCCGTCGCCTTCGGTCTTCGCCCCGAACACGGCGACCACGGGCGCGGCGGCGACCCCCGAGCCGCCCGCGACCGGCGCAGCCGACCCCGCCGTCGGGCAGCCCGCCGTCGGGCAGCCCGACACCGACGCCTGGGCACGCGCCGCCCGCCAGGCCCAGGCGACGCCGATCTCGGCAGCGCCACAGGAGATCACGGACTCCGTCCCGGTCGGCCAGCCGACCTCCCGCGATCTGCCCGACGACGAGACGGTCGTACGGGCCCATGGCGAACTCCTCGACGCGGCGCCTTTCGAGCTGCCCGACGACGTGACGGCCGTACGCGCCCACGGCGAGGTGGTCGACGCGGCGCCGTCCCTCGGGGCTCCCGACGAGGAGACGGCCGTGCGCGCCCACCGCGAGGTCGTCGGCACCGCACCGGTCTTCGAACTGCCCGACGACGTCAAGCTCGTGCGCGCCCCTGGCGAAGCCGATGGCACCGCGCCGTTCCTCGAGCTGCCCGACGTCGACACCGTCGTGCGCACCCATGGCGAAGCCGTGGACGTCGTGCCTGCTCCTGCCGTGCCGGCGAGGCCCCGGCGTCGTGCGCTCTGGCTCTCGGTTGGTGTGGTGGGCGCGGTCGTGCTGGTCGCTGCCGGGACGTACGGTGTCATCGCCCTGACCGGCAACCTTCCCGAGCCCGGACCGTCCACCCCCGCGGGTGCGCTGCCCGGCGCGGGGGCGGTCCTCCCGGTCCAGGCACCGGCTGGTTTCGACCGGGCCGCGCTCTGGTCGGTCCCGGTCGGTGACGAACCACAGGTCCTGCTCACCCCGGGCGGTGGCGTCCTCGCCGCGTCCGTCGGGGAGGACACGTTCTCGATCTTCGACCGCGCCAGGGGAACCACGACCTGGGAGGGACAGGACCCGGTCGAGGGTCTGCGCCTGTCGCAGATCGGCGCGGAGCCGGTGCTGGCAGCGGACAGCCCGGGAACGTTGCACGTGTGGCCGCTGGAGGCCCCCGACCCCGCGGGGGTGGCGCCGACCACCATCGACCTCGGCAGCGACGAGGCCGAGGTCACGTACGACGGCACCGCCCCGCTGATCGTGCTCCCGGACCAGGAGGTCGCCCTGCTGGACAAGAAGAACGCCACCACGGTCACCCTCCAGGTGCCCGAGGGCGCGACCCCGGTCGCGGCGACCCCGCAGCACGTCATCGCGGTCGGCCCCGGCGCGTGGTGGACGATCGCCCCGGACGCGGACCCGGTCCGTAAGGACCTGCCCCGGCCGAAGCAGGCGGTCGGTGACCCGACGGCGGCGATCGCGGTGGGTGGTAACCAGCTCGCCGTCGTGTGGCACACGAAGGACTCCGAGAAGGACGTCCTGGCCCTGGTGGGTCTGAACCGCAACACGATCCGCGCGGCCGGTCTGATCCGGGCCTCGGCGATCGCGCCCGGTACCGAGCCCCTGCGTGACCGTGCCGGTTCCGGCCGGACGATCGGGCCGGTGCTCGTGGACGTCGGTCCCAAGCCTGTGGTCGCCGACCTCGGGGAGATGACGCCCGAGGCGGTGCTCGGGCGCACCGTGTACGGCACGAGCCAGGACAAGCCCGCGGTCGCGACCCTCACTCCGGACGGTGTCAAGCTCAAGGTCACCGAGAACACTGGCGGGGACCCGGGCGAGAGCGCACCCGTGGCGGCCCTCACGAAGAACATCGCGTTCGTCGTCGCGACACAGGGCGACCAGACCGTCCTGTACGCACTGCCCCGCACCGAGAAGAAGAACTCCTGACCGGGCGAACTTTCGTGGCGTACGTCTGATTCACCTGTTTCACTCGGCGCATGACCTTGCGCTCGACGGCGTCGCGCCGAGCCCGCGCGGCCCTCACCCCGGTCCTGTCCCTGCTCTTCGTCGGCTCGCTGCTGGCCGTGGGCGCCGCGCCCGCCCAGTCGGCGACCCGAGCGGTACCGTCAGCCGCAGCGTCTGCGGACGACATCCCCTGGACCACATGCGCGAACGAGGGCGCTGCAGCCTTCGACTGTGCCGCGGTCGAGGTGCCCTCGGACTACGACGAGCCGCAGGGACCCACCACCACCATCGCGATGACCCGCCTGCCCGCACTGGACCAGGAGAACCGCATCGGGAGCGTGGTGGTCAACTTCGGCGGGCCCGGCGGGTCAGGCGTGTCGACCCTGCACGGGATCGGCGCGGGGCTCTTCGACGCGTCCGTCCGCGAGCGCTTCGACATCGTCAGCTTCGACCCGCGCGGCATCGGGCTGTCCGATCCGACCACGTGCTTCCCCACGCTGGCGGACGAGCAGGAGTTCATGGCGTCGAGCCTGATCCTCCCGCAGGACGAGTCGCAGAATGCCCGGTTCGTCCGTGAGGCGGCGACGCTCGCCAGGGGCTGCACGATCTTCGGCGGTGATCGCCTGGCGACGGCGTCGACGGCCAACGTGGCCCGCGACATGGACGTGCTGCGGGAGCGGCTGGGCGAGGACACGCTCACGTACGTGGGCTACTCGTACGGCACGGTCCTGGGCGCGACGTACGGGAAGCTCTTCCCGGACAACGTGCGCGCGATGGTGCTCGACGGCACGCTCGACCCGCAGGTGTGGACGGGTGACGCGGGCGGCAAGCTCTTCGGCGACCGGATCCGGCAGGCGGAGGGCGCCAGCGAGACCTACGGCGAGTTCGTGCGGCTGTGCACCGAGGCGGGCGAGCGGTGCGCGCTCAACGCCCTGGGGGACCCCGCCGAGGTCGTCGAGGCCGTCTACGCGGCGCTCAAGGAGCAGCCCGTCGAGCTCCCGACGGGCCCGGGGACCACCATGACGTTCGGGTACGGCCACCTGGTGGGCCAGATGTTCTTCACGATGTGGGACACGGCGGACTGGTCGAACCAGGCGGCCTTCGTCGCACAGCTCGCGGTCCTGACGGGTACGGTCCCGCAGCCGAGCGCCGAGGCCCGAGGTTCCGGCCCGTCGATCAGTGAGCTGCTGCGCCGCCTCGGCATCTCGGAGGACTATCAGTCCATCGGTGGCCAGGTCGGCCCCGTCTGCATGGACGCCGACTTCCCGGGGCGGCTGTCGTCCTACCCGGACAAGGTCGAGGCGCTCGACGAGCAGTACCCGCACTTCGGGCTGTTCCGCGGCTGGCTGGGCGTCCAGTGCGAGTTCGTCCCCGTCGTCGACGAGGACGCGTACGCCGGCCCGTGGGAGCAGACGACGCAGCGGCCCGTGCTCGTGATCGGCACCCGGTTCGACGCGGCCACGAGCTACGGCTTCACCGCGCCGTACGCCGCCCTGTGGCCGGACGCCCGGATGCTCACCGTCGACGGCTGGGGGCACACGACGATCGGCCGGAGCAGCTGCGCCGACGCCGCGATCGCGCGGTACCTCGTCACGCTCGAGGCCGACGACGGCGCCGTGTGCGAGCAGGACCTGGTGCCGTTCGGCTGACCGTCGTTCCCGCGAGGTAGAGCGCCTGTCCGGGTCTCCTGGCAACAACTCCTGGCAACAACAAGGA
>NZ_JBHXBG010000184.1:0-10548 GCF_042726755.1 Promicromonospora sp. NPDC060271
TTGTGGGACAGAGGCCGTCTGTCCCACAAATAGCCCGCACTCAACGGGGGTCAGCCGAGCACGCGCGGGTTGTCCGCGTGCGTCAGGGTCTCCCAGGCCACGAACAGGTTGTTCGTGCCCTGCGGCCGCATCGACTCGGTCAGGGCCTGGGTGTTCGTCATGCCGTGCCCCTGCCGGTTGTGCAGCGCGTTGAAGCCGACCTCGGTGATCGGGCCGAGGCCGAGGTGCACCGAACCGCCGCAGAGCCACGACGGGACGGCGGCGCCGCGCTGGTAGGTGGAGTGGAACCCGAGCCCGTGCCGCAGCCGCTCCCCCACCTGCGGGTACAGGTCGTCACCCTGGATGGCGGCGGTCTCCGCGACGTGCGAGATCGCCGAGAGCCCGTAACCGGTGTGCGTGAAGTCCCGGCAGGTCTCCTGCGCGAGGCCGTTGACCAGCGTGCGCTGGTTGTGCCAGAACGCGAAGATCTGGTCGGGCGTGTCCCGGCCCGTGCCGGGCACGGTGCGCGGCACCGACCCGTCGGAGGTCAGGTAGATGAACGCGGGCACCCGCACGAGGAACCGCTGCCTCGCCGACGCGTACGCGTTCCGGTCGTCGAGGAAGACGGCGATGCCGACGGCGGCCTCCATCATCGACAGCTCCCAGTTGCCGTTGCTGCGGGAGCCGTTGATCACCTCCGGCAGGTACACGTCGCGCAGCATCGTCTCGAACCGGTCGACGTCGGCCGCCGCCCAGCCCGCGCCCGTGTACCGGATGATCTCAGCGGCCCGCGGCCACACCGAGCCCGCCCACGCCGTCTGCAGCGGGGCGTTCGAGTTGGTGTGGTCCCGGATCACGGGCGACCACGCGTTCATGATCGCGATCGACTTCTGGGCGTACCGCGCGTCGCCGGTGACCGACCAGGCGAGCGCGTGCGTGTACGCCGCGATGGCGTCCTCCCGCTCGTCGGTGCACCCGTAGTTGGGGTTGGAGTACGACCCGCACTCGACGACCGCCCGTGGATGCGGCGTGTACGACAGCGACGCGTAGCGGCTGCCCATCATCGCGTCGTACGCCCGCCGCCACGGCTGCGCGCCGGCCTGTACCTGCTGACGCACGAAGTCGAGCTGCGACCGGCTGACGTGCACCCCCGGGTGGGTGAACGTGGTGGGCACGTCCGCCGGGACGGCGGCGGGTCCGCCGTCGGGCACGGCCGCCTGCCCGACGACGGCGGGGGCGCCCGCCGTCGTCGTCCCGCCGGCAGCGCTGCCGGCAGCCACGCTGACGGCCCCGCTGGCCGTCCCCGCCGTCGACAGCAGCATGCCGACGGCCACCGCGACGCTCACGCCGACGCTGACCAGCGCCCCCGCCGCCCCGTGCGGTCCGGGGCGCATCAGAACCCCGCCGTGATGCGCGTGAACTCGAACCCCGGCTGGTCCCGGTTGACCGACCAGAACGCCAGCCGCGTCAGGCCGTTGTTCCGCGCGTAGTCGCGGATCTGCGTCCAGGCGGCGGCCGTGGTGATCTCGCCCTGGTCGGAGCTCCCGTTCATGCCCGAGATGCCCATGTGCGCGTACGCCTGGGCGTCCGTCCAGCCGTTGGCCGCCTTGAGCTGGTTCTTCAGCCCTTCCGCCGCGTTGATCGTGTCCTGCGCGATGTTCGAGGAGCCGAAGTTGAACGGCATGATCGTGTAGTTGTCGATCGGGACGCCGAGCTGCGCGGCCCGGTTGATCAGCCGGGTGCCCGCACCCTCCGGGCCGCTACGGCCGGTGCCGATCGTGACGGCGATCTTCACGTTGGGGTTGTTCTGCTTGACGATGATCAGGCCCTGGAGGATGCGGTCCTGGACCGTGTAGTTCTCGAACTCGTCGGAGTTCTCGATGTCGAAGTCGACGACGTGCGGCTGGTGCGCGTTGATGACCTGCTGCACGGCTCCCGCGTAGGCGGCGGGCGTCGAGCAGTTCGGGCCCAGCTTGTTGCCCGACCAGCCACCGAACGAGATCTGCACCTGGCCGCCTGCGGCCTTGATCGCGTTGATGGTCTGCTGGTCGACGCCGCCGGTGAGCGGACGGCTGCCGTCCCAGGCGGCGTTGCAGCCACCGGACGACAGGATGAACGCCATGGTGAACGCCCGCACGCCCGTCTGGCTCATGACCGACGTCGCGCTCGGCGGGTTGCCCCAGCCCAGGTAGAGGTAGGGCGCCGCCGGCATCTTGGCCGGGTTGGGCTGCGGGTTGCCGCCGGTCGGGAGCGTCCAGCGCTGGTTGGCGGCCCCGGCGGTGCAGTCCCAGAGCTGCAGGGGTGTGCCGTCGGCCGAGCTGGGCCCGGTCGCGTCCAGGCACTTGCCGAGCGCGCGCAGGGTGCCGTCGCCGCCTGCCGTCCACCGCTGTGCGGCGGTGCCGTTGCAGTCCCAGAGCTGGACGCGGGTCCCGTTCGCGGAGCTCCCGCCCGCCGCGTCGAGACACTTGCCGAGCGCGCGGACCGTGCCGTCGGCGCGCACGTCCCAGCTCTGCGCGTTCGTGCCGTTGCAGCCGTAGAGCTGGACCTGTGTGCCGTTCGCGCTGTTGGCCGCCGCGACGTCGACGCACTTGCCGCCGTAGCCGGTGATGGCACCCGTGGCCGCCTGTGCGGGCAGCGCGCCGGCGCCGAGCGTCAGCGCGGTGACGAGTGCCATGGACAGAACCGCGAGGCCACCGAACACACGGCGCCGTAGACGTGCTTGCATGGTCGTCCTCCTTGATACTTTCAAGCTTGTAAGTAAGGAGAACTTACGACTTCTTTGACACCCGCAACATCAGGGCTTCCCCGTACACCGCCCACACCGCGCTACCGACGCACCTCCGTCAAGTTGCCCTCCGCGTCCAGGCGGATCTCCGCGTCCAGGTCCAGCCGGTCCAGGAACGTCTTGTCGTGGCTCACCACCAGCAGCGCACCCCGGTACGCCGACAGCGCGTCGACGAGCTGGTCCGTGCTCGCGATGTCGAGGTTGTTCGTCGGCTCGTCCAGCATCAGCAGCTCCGCCGGCGGGTCGGCCAGGAGCAGGCTGGCGAGCGCCACCCGGAACCGTTCACCACCCGACAGCGTCGCGACCGGCCGGTCGACCGCCGCACCCCGCACCAGGAACCGCGCCAGACGGTTGCGCAGCTCCCCCGGCGGCACGTGCGGCGCCCCTGCCCGCACGGCCTCCAGCACGGCCACGTCCTCGGGCAGCACATCCACCCGCTGCGGCAGATACGCGACCCGTCCAGTCAACACCTCACCCCCCGCCCCACCTCGTTGAGTGCTGGGTATTTGTCGATCGACATCGGTTTCAGCACGCAAATACCCAGCACTCAACGAGGCCGTGGGGTTGAGGAGGTGCTCCAGGAGGGTCGTCTTGCCGGAGCCGTTCGGGCCTGTGAGGGCTATGCGCTCCGGGCCCTGGATCACCAGCTCCCGGCCGTCCGCGCCGCGAAGCACCGCCAGCCGGCGGCCCGCCGGGACACCCGGGTCCGGCAGGTCGACGGAGATCCGGTCGTCGTCCCGCACCGCCCGCTCCGCCTGGTCCACCGCCGCCCGGGCCGCGTCCACCTTGTCGTCGAGCATCCCGCGGCGCGAGCCGGCCGACTTCTCCGCACTGTTGCGGCGGTTGTTGATCACCGCCTTCACGTACTTGCTGTTCGCGGCGTCCTTGCGGCCCTTGCGCTCGCTGTGCGCAATCCGCTCCTCGGCCTCGATGCGCTGCCGCTTCTCACGGCGCAGCGTCTGCTCGGCCGCCCGCAACGTCTGCGCGGCGGCCTCCTGCTGCACCTCCAGCCAGGCCCGGTACTCCGAGTACGGGCCGCCGAACGTCGTCAGCGACCCGGCCCGCAGCTCGGCCGTGTCGTCCATCAGCTCCAGCAGGGCCAGGTCGTGCGAGACGACGACGAGCGCGCCCCGCCAGCCCCGCACGAGCTCGTAGAGGCGCTCGCGGGCGCCGCCGTCGAGGTTGTTGGTCGGCTCGTCGAGCAGGGCGACGGCGGCGCTCCCGTTCGACTGCCGCAGGCGGACGCCGGTGATCGCGGTGAGCATCGTCTCGCCGCCCGAGAGCGTCACGACCGAGCGGTCCAGGCCGGTGGGCAGCCCGGTGGCCGAGAGCAGGGCGACGGCGCGCTCCTCGATGTCCCAGTCGTCGCCGACGACGTCGAAGTGGGCCGGATCGACGTCACCCGACTCGATGGCGCGCACCGCGCGCACGACCGGCGAGATGCCGAGCAGGTCCGCGACCGTCGCACGGCCCCCGGGTCCGCGCGAGATGCCGGAGCGCAGCGAGGGGATCTCGTGGGGCGAGGCGTCCAGCGTGATCCGCTGCGGCAGGTAGTCGGCGGTCCCGCTCAGGGTGACCCTGCCCGACGTCGGGGTCAGGAGCCCCGCGACCAGGCGCAGCAGGGTGGACTTTCCCGCCCCGTTGAGGCCGGTCAGGCCCGTGCGGCCGCGGCCGAAGGAGCCGGAGACGTGGTCGAGCGCGACGGTGCCGTCGGGCCAGGCGAAAGTGACGTCGTGCAGCACGACGGAAGGGTTGGACAACATGGAAGGACTCCCGGGTGGTGGCTGGTGCCGACGCCGGGATGCCGCGACAGAGGTGCGGCGGGACAGGCGTCAGCGCGAGGTGGTCTCGTACCGGGAGATGCCTGTCATCACAGTCCTTCGGGTCGCTCCCTCACACCGCGGACCGCCCGCAGGAGCAGAGAAAGCCTGCCACGGCCCCACGCCGGGGCGCAACGTGATTCACGGCGCCGTTGCCGCGCGCCACGGTGCGCCCCGACGAGCTCAGCGTCCGGTCAGGACGGCCCAGCGGATGCGCTCGCTGCGCAGGAACAGCGCGGCCCAGACGCCGACGGCGTACAGGACGGGCGTGAGCGTGTGCGTCAACGAGTCCTCCAGCCGGATGTGGGCGGCCACGGCGCCGCCCAGGTAGGCGGTCAGCAGCAGTCCGCCCAGGAACGCGGTCCACGGCACGACGTAGAGCACGACGGCCGCGGCCTGCAGCACCCCGATCAGCAGGACCGCGGACGCCGGGTACCCGATGGCCTCGAACATGCCGACGGACCGCTCGGACTCGGTGAGCTGCCCGTACGCACCCTGGCCGAGGTTCACGGCGATCACGAGCGTGATCAGCCAGCCGAGCACGGGGGCGGCCCGTCCCGCGAACGCCCACCAGCCGCTCGCTCCGCGAGCGCCGGTGGCGGGTTCGGTGTCTCGTGCCGGAGGCCGCGCGGCGGCCTGGGCTGCTGGGCGTGGTGCGGTGGATCTGACGGACTCGGTGGGGCCTGGAGCATCGATCGTCATGTCGTGGTCTCCGTCTCGTGCGGCGTCAGCGGCGCGGTCGAGGGAAACGTAGGACGCGGGGATCGCCGCGGAATACGGCGCTAAACGTTTAGTACGCCGAACCCGCTCACCCGTCCCTGGTCGTGAGCCGGGCGTAGGCCAGCGAGACACCGATCACGAGGTAGCACCCCGCCCGGAACGCTCCCTCGGCCAGGCCGTCGAACGAGACCGGGTCGCGGATCAGGTCGACCAGGGCGGCGAGCGACGACGGCAGCAGGTACGGGTGCAGCCAGTCCAGCGCGGAGATCTGCAGCAGCACGACGGACACGATCAGCCCGCCGAGCACGCCGACCACCACCACCATCGGGTGCTCGGTGGACGCCGAGATCGCGAGTGCCACGGCTCCGACCGCCATGAGGTAGAGCGTCGCCCACGCGACGGCGACGCCCAGCCGCCACAGCACGTCGGCGATCGACAGCCCGGTTCCGGACATCGACACCAGCCCGTCGGTTCCCGCGAGGACCAGCCCTGTGACGAGGCCGGACGCGACGACGATGCCGGCGGCGACCAGCGCGACGACGAGCACGCCCACCGCCTTGACCAGCAGCAGGCGGCCGCGGGAGACGGGGGCGAGCAGCCAGCCGCGCAGCGTGCCGTTGGACTGCTCGCCGGCCAGCGCGTCGCCGCTCGCCATCGCCACGGTGAGCGGCAGCATGAGCATCAGCAGCGTCATGAGCGAACCGAGCGGCAGCACGAAAGCGCTGATGGCCATGGTCACGAAGATCGGCGGGCCGCCGTCCGACGCGCCGGAGCCAGCGCCCACCGGGCCGGCGTCGACGGGGGCGCCGCCGCCGTCGAGCGTCAGGTCGACGGCGATGCCGGTGATCACCGGGAGCGCCGCGAGCAGGGCCAGCACGACGAGCGTGCGCGGACGCCGGAAGATCCACCGCACCTCGGCGCGCAGCAGGCGCCCGAGCGGGGCGCGCCGCCTGCCGACCGGCAGCCCCGCCACGACGGCGCCCGGCGCAGCCGCCGGGCCGGGTGCCGTCGACGTGGTCTCGGCGGTCATCGCGCCACCTCCGGCTCGTCCGCGTCCAGCTCGCCGACGAGCTCGCCGACGTCGTGCGTGAGCCGGGCGAAGGCCTCCTCCAGGCCGGTGCGCTCGCGCCGGGCCTCGTCCACGCGCGCGCCGCCGCGGACCAGCGTCTCGATCACCGTCGCCGGCTGGGTCGTCGTGAGGTCCACGCGGACGCCGCCCGGCGCGAGCCGGGCGGGGATCCGGTGGTCCCGCAGGGTGTCCACCGCCGCCGCGCCGTCGGGGGTGGCCACGAGCAGGGTGGGGCTGCCGGACTCCAGCAGGTCGTCCAGCGCACCCTGCGCGACCACCACCCCGGCGTTGAGCACCACCACGTGGGTGCACGTGGCCTCGACCTCGGCCAGGAGGTGCGACGACACGAGCACCGTCACACCGCGGTCGTGCAGCTCGGCGATGATCCGGCGGACCTCCTGCGTGCCCGCCGGGTCCAGCCCGTTGGTCGGTTCGTCCAGGACGACCAGCCTGCGCGGCGCGAGCAGGGCCGAGGCGAGCCCGAGGCGCTGCTTCATGCCCAGCGAGTACGCACGGTACTTCTTCCGGGCCGCTCCCCCGAGACCCACGCGCTCCAGGGCCGTCGACACCGCGCGGTCCAAATCACCGCGGGTCAGCAGCGGCTCGGCGGCGGCGAACCGCAGCAGGTTCTCCCTGCCGGACAGGAAGGGGTGGAACCCCGGACCCTCCACCAGGGCTCCGACGTGCGGGAGCACCTGGTCGGCCGACCCGGGCACCGGTACGCCCAGCAGCTCGATCTCGCCCTCGGTCGGCTGGACCAGGCCGAGCAGCATCCGGATGGTCGTCGTCTTGCCGGAGCCGTTGGGCCCGAGCATCCCGACCACCGCACCCTCCGGGACCTCCAGGTCGACGCCGTCCACGGCGACCGTGCCGCGGTAGACCTTGCGCAGCCCCCTGGTGCGGGCCGCGAGCGCGGCGCCGGGGCCGCTCACGGGCTCCGGCACCGTCACGTCGGCGGTGTGCGCCTGCGTCACTGCCGGGCCGGGTCGTCGAACGAGTCGAGGGCGTCGACGAGCACCTGCCGCGGCACCGCGCCGGCCGCGATCCGGCCGTCGTCGGTCAGGACGACGCCGCCGACGGCGACCTGCACGTGCGTCCCGGAGCCGAACTCGCCGGACACCGGCGTGCCGATCTGCCGCAGCATCCCGCCGAGGTCCTGGCCGGCGCGCGGACCGCTCTCGGAGGAGCCGGCGGACGGCGCCTCGGCGGGCACCTCGCCGATCACCACGGTGTCCCAGCCGTCGCCGACCGTCGTCGTGCGCTGCTCGACGGCGTCCTCGCCCCCTGCGTCGCGGAGCGCGCCCGCCGCGTCGTCCGCCTCGGTGGTCTCGACCTTCGCGCCCTCCGGCGGCGTGAACTCGAACAGGTCCGCGTCCTGCGCGCCGAGCTCCAGCTCGACGAAGCCGAGCGACAGGACGGGATCGGACGTGCCGTTCGCGAAGACGTCGAACCGCAGCGGGATCCGGGTCTCCGCGTCGATCGCCACGGTGATCTCCCGCAGCAGCGTCTTCTCGGCCGGCTTGGGCGTCAGCACCAGCTCGTAGGCCGCGCGGTCGGCGACCTTCGCGGTGCCGTCCACGAAGATGTCGCTGGTCGGGCGGAGGCGCTCGATGATCTCGGCCGCTGCCTGCGACGGGTCCGCCAGCTCGGACTCCGCGTGCCCGCGCGCTGCCTCGGCGTCGGCCGCGTCCCAGGTGAGGCCCTTGGCCGTGCGCTCTTGCGAGTCGTAGGCCCACGCCTCCCGGGCGTTCTTGACGAACGTCAGCTCGGACGCCTGCCGCTCGACCTGGACCCGGGCACCCTCCGCGCCGTCGTGGAACACGCGCACGGTCTCGAAGTCGAGCGCCTCGGTCCCGGGCACTGCGGGCAGCCCGAGCTCGTTCTTCAGCTCGGCCACGCCCGCCAACGCCGGCGCCTCGGCCGCGAGCGCCGAGGCGACCAGCTCCTCCGCGCCGATCTCCGGCAGCACCGGCTCGTCGTCCGCGCCGGCGGGCAGGGCGCTCAGCGCGAGGCCGGCGAGCCCCACCGTGATTCCCGATCCCGCGGCGACCAGTGCCTTCGTCCGTGGCCTCATGTCCGGCTCCTTCGCTCTTCGACCAGTGTGCGCCACCGGCGTGCGCTGTCGATACCGTCAACGATGCCCCCTGCCCGCTGAGACCTCCCTCAGGGAGCGGTCGCCTGTGGTGACCTCGTGCGGGGGGCTCCGGAAGGGCGTGCGATACGGCATGCTGGCAGGCATGAGGCCGCAGATCCTCGTGGTCGACGACGAGCCGGGCGTCCGCAAGGCGCTCGACCGCGGCCTGCGCGCCGAGGGCATGGACGTCACGGTCGCCGCGGACGGGCCGTCGGCGCTACGGCTGGCTCGCACCGGGTCGTACGACGCGATCCTGCTGGACATCATGCTTCCCGGTCTGTCCGGGTACCGCGTGCTGGAGGAGCTGCGGTCCGACGGCGTGGCGACGCCCGTGCTGCTCGTGTCGGCGAAGGACGGCGAGGTGGACCAGGCCGACGGCCTGGACCTGGGGGCCGACGGCTACGTGGTCAAGCCGTTCTCGTTCGTGGTGCTCCTCGCCCAGCTCCGCGCCACCCTGCGCCGGGCGGCGTCCGGGTCCGTGCGGGACCCGATCCGGCTCGGGGCGCTGACGATCGACCGCAAGGCGCGCACGGCGCGGTACGAGGACGTCGACGTCCCCCTGAGCCCGCGCGAGTACGCGCTGCTGGAGGCGCTGGCCCTGCGGGCAGGGACGGTGCGGACCAAGGACGAGCTGCTGCACGAGGTGTGGGGCGACGAGTGGGCGGCGACCAGGAACGTCGTGGAGGTGTACGTCGGCTACCTGCGCCGCAAGCTGTCCGCCGCTGGCGCCGACGGCCTGCTCCGGACCGTGCGGGGGCGCGGGTACCAGCTCGGCGAGCCACTCTAGTGCCGGCATCAGGGCAGGCGACGCCCGGTGGGCGCTGGGCTGGCGCGTCGTTGCGCCTGCGGATCACCGCCCTCGTCACGGCGGTCACGCTGGCCTGCCTGCTCGGCCTGGCGACCGCCGCCGGCCGGGGCCTGGGGCCGCTGCTGACGGAGGCGGTGGACGACGAGCTCCAGGAGGCGCTGAGCGGGGCCGCGCGCGCCGTCGCCGCGGGCGGCGCACCCGTGGCGCCCGACGGCCTGGCGGTCCGCGTCCTGGACACCGCGGGCGGCCCCGTCGACGACGGCGCACCGCCGGCCCTCACGCGCGACGAGGTGCGCGGCCTGAAGGCCGGCACGCCGACCACCGCGGACGGCCGGGGACCGGTCCGCTGGCACGGCACCGTCGTCACGGTCCCGGACGGCAGCCAGCGGCTCGTCGTCGTCGGGGCCGGGCTCGTGGGGCAGCGCGCCGCCGAGGCCGCGGGCAGCCGGTGGCTGCTGGTGACGGCGCTCGTCGGGACGGCCGTCGCCGGGGTGGCCATCTGGTTCGCCGTCGGGTCGGCGCTGCGCCCGGTCGCGCGGATGCGCCGGTCCGTCCGTGGCCTCGCCCCCGGTGAGCGCGTCGCGGTGCCCGACGCCGCGGCCGGCGAGCTGCGCGCCCTGGCCGACGACTTCAACGCCCTGCTGGACCAGCAGGACGCCACCGCGGAACGCCTGCGGCGGTTCACCGGCGACGCCGCGCACGAGCTGCGGTCCCCCGTCGCGTCCATCCGCCTGCAGTCGGAGGTCGCGGTGGCCAACCCCGACCCGGGGCTCTCGCACGAGGTGCACGCCGACGTCCTCGCCGACGCCGAGCGGCTCTCCGCGCTGCTCGACGGGCTGCTGGCGCTGGCCCGATCGGACGCCGGCGAGCTCCCGCCGTCCGAGACTGTCGACCTGGTGGGCGAGGCGCGCGCGGCGGTCGAACGCGCCGGGGAGCAGCCCGTGCGGATGGTGGTCAACGCCATGAGCGGCCAGGCCTGGGCGGCGGCCGCGCACACCGAGGTCGAGGTCGTCCTCGACAACCTGCTGCGCAACGCCTGCCGGTACACCCGGACCCACGTGGTGGTGTCGGTGCTCGCGAGCCGGTCCGCCGTCCGCGTGCTGGTCGACGACGACGGGCCGGGTGTCCGCCCGGAGCACCGGTCGAAGATCTTCGACCGCTTCTACCGGGTCTCCGACGACCGCGCCCGCGCCTCCGGCGGCGCCGGGCTCGGCCTGGCGCTGGTCGCCGAGC
>NZ_JBHXBG010000185.1:0-10410 GCF_042726755.1 Promicromonospora sp. NPDC060271
CGGGTTACTCTCGCCCCGGTGTGCGACCGCCGTTGACACCCCGGCGTGCACCCCGTCGCTCGGGGGGTGGGGGTGCACGCCTTTTTCACGACCGGTGCGGGCGGCGTCTCGCCGGCCCCTTGGAGCACGTCGGACGGCGGCGGCCTGAACCTTGGCCTCAACGTGTCCGACGACGCGGGCCGGGTGGCGGTCAACCGTTCCCTGGTCGCCGAGCGGCTCGGCGCGCCGGTCGCCTTCGCCACCCAGGTGCACGGCGACGAGGTGCTGGAGCTCGGCCCGGCCGAGCGTGCCGCGTGGGCGGCCGGCCACCCGCCGTCGTCGGCTGGGGAGGGCGACGCGCTGGTCACCGCGGAACGCGGGCTGGGCCTCGGCGTCCTCGTCGCCGACTGCGTACCGGTGCTGCTCGCCGACCCGGAGGCGCGCGTTGTCGGGGTGGCGCACGCGGGGCGCAAGGGTGTGCTCGCCGGCGTGGTGCACAGGGCGCTGGACGCGTTGGTCGCGCACGGTGCGGACCCCGCGCGCGTGCGCGCCGTCGTCGGGCCGGCGGTGTGCGGGCGGTGCTACGAGGTGCCCGCCGCCATGCGCGCCGAGGTGGCCGACGTGGTACCCGAGGCCTACGCGACGACTAGGGACGGCACACCGGGGCTTGACCTGCCGTCCGGGGTGATGGCGCAGCTCGCCGCGCGCGGCGTCGCGGCGAGCCGGGTGGAACGCTGCACGTTGGAGGACCCGGACCTGTTCTCCCACCGCAGGGCCAGCAGGGCCACTACCACAACGGGCAGGCAAGCTGGGATCATCGCCCTCATTTGACGCCGGTGCCCGGATCGTCCACCCGCGACACGCCGACAGCAACGCTCTGACCTGCGAAATCACACGGATGTCGTTTTTAGCGAGCATTCGCTGAACAACTTTGGCAAAGTTGTTCGTGGCACGGCGTGTCGCACTTCCGGGTCGGATTGCGCCGGGCTACTTTTGTCAAGGCGACCTCGACCAGGGGTCAAGGTCGGACCTGCTTGCGGGCCCGCTGGACACCGAGACAGAAGGACGCACAGCAGGCGACGAACGGAGAGTGAGCGATGGCCGGAGCGCTTCGCAAGACCATGCTGTATCTGGGCCTCGCCGACGATCAGGGCGAGCAGGAGTACCTCGACGACTACGACGAGGGCCTGGAGGAAAACGTGGAGGACCACCGGCACGCGCAGGTCACGCCGCTGCACCGCGACGGTGTGCCGCGTGAGGCCCTGTCCTCCTCGGACCTACGCCGGATCACGACCGTGCACCCTCGGTCGTACAACGACGCACGGAACATCGGCGAGGCCTTCCGCGCCGGTACCCCCGTCATCATGAATCTCTCCGACATGGACGACGCCGACGCCAAGCGTCTGGTCGACTTCTCCGCCGGCCTGATCTTCGGTCTGCACGGCTCGATCGAACGGGTGACCAACAAGGTCTTCCTGCTCTCGCCCGAGCACGTGGAGATCGCGGCCGAGGAGCAGGCCCCGGCCGAGAAGTCGAACGGGCGCGGCGGCTTCTACAACCAGAGCTGAGTCCGGCAGGGCCGGACGATCTGGCTGGACGATGTATGAGGGGCGGTCGCTACGGCGGCCGCCCCTCACATGTCCCTCGACGGCCCGAGGTATGGGGCCCTGCTCTCGTGTGCTTCCCAGTTCAGACAGGTTAGGTTGTGCCTTGTGACTGTGATCTGGCAATTCATCGGCTTCGTTCTGTGGCTGTTCCTCCTGTTCCTCATCGGACGGCTGGTCTTCGACTGGGTGCAGTTCTTTGCCCGGGACTGGCGGCCGCGTGGTGTGCTGCTCGTGATCGCGGAAGCGATCTACACGGTCACCGACCCCCCGCTGAGGTTCCTCCGTCGCCTGATCCCGCCGCTGCGGCTGGGGCAGGTCCAGCTTGACCTCGCCTTCATCGTCCTGTTCTTCGGCGTCTCGCTGCTCCAGGGCCTGGTCGGGTTCCTCGCGAGTGCGTGAGGGTGAAGGTGTCGAATCTGTGCCGGTTCGTGGCATGTCCGATTTGGGCTGTTGCGTCGAGGCCCCGGAAACATTGACCAGAGCATGGATATGGCCTGGGGTGACACGGCACACTCTGTGAGGAAATCGTGCCCGGCGGTGCTCCCGGTGTCCCACGCCCATCTCGTCCGCTACCGTGGGCTTCGGCGGAGGGCGCGCGGCTGGGCAGCTCCGACGTCCGAGATCTGCGTTCCTACGTTCTAACTTTCGAGGTGACACGATGGCACTGCTTACTGCAGAGGACATCCTCAACAAGAAGTTCTCCGCGACGAAGTTCCGCGAGGGCTACGACGTCGAGGAGGTCGACGACTTCCTCGACGAGGTCGTGCGGACCCTGACCAACGTCCAGGAAGAGAACGAGGGCCTCCGGCAGAAGGTCGCCGCCGCGGAGCGGCGCATCGCCGAGCTCTCGCGCAGCGAGGCCGCCGGTTCCGCCCGTGCGCAGGCGGCGCCGGTCGCGGCTCCCGTCATGCCGACGGGTCCCGCGGGTGGCCCCAAGGGCAGCGGCCCGGAGCCGGAGTCGGCGACCGGGATGCTCCAGCTGGCTCAGAAGCTGCACGACGACTACGTGCGCTCGGGCCAGGAGGAGGGCGACCGGCTCATCTCCGAGGCCAAGACCGAAGGTGCGCGGATCGTGCGCGACGCCGAGGAGACCTCGCACCGCACGCTGTCCCAGCTCGAGCAGGAGCGTTCGCTGCTGGAGCGCAAGATCGACGAGCTGCGCCTCTTCGAGCGCGACTACCGCACCCGTCTGAAGAGCTTCCTGCAGAACCTGCTCGGCGATCTCGACGCACGTGGCTCGGCCCTGCCGCCGCGCAACAACCAGCAGTCCGGCCGTCCGGCAGAGATGGCCCAGGGCATCTGACAGCACCCGCTGTCGAGAGTGTCCGTCGAGCACGGCGGCCGGGCGTCCCCACCTCACGCCCGGCCGGCGCGCGCGACACGCCATACGCACTCATGATTGGGGCACGCCACATCGGCGTGCCCCGTTGTGCGTCCGGCCGCTTGTGCTTACGCTTCGTTGACTTGACCACCGGGGGCGACCGTGAAGGGGAACCCATGACCAAGATCTCGACCGCGACGCGAGCCGCGATCAAGCAAGAGTTCCCGAACCTTACGCGCGACGTGAAGAAGTTCCCCGTCCGCGAAGGCGAAGAACCCTGGACAGTACGAGAGGTCGAGGAGCTGGCTGCGCTGCTCGTCGAGGACAAGGAACGGCTCGAGCGTGAGCTGGAGTCTGCCGACCGCGAGCTGTCGGACCTCCTACGCAACTCGGGCGACGGCGCGGGCGACGACCAGGCCGACTACGGCTCGAGCGCGCTCGAACGCGAGCAGGAGCTCACGCTCGTCAACAACATGCGTGACCTGCTGGACCAGACGAACCACGCGCTGGACCGCATCCGCAAGGGCACCTACGCCACCTGCGAGCTCACCAACCTGCCGATCGGCAAGGCGCGGCTCCAGGCGTTCCCCAGGGCCACGCTGTCCGTAGAGGCCAAGGCGCGCGAGGAGCGTCGCGGAGCCTGACCGGCGGGGCAGCGAAGCCCCGCGGCCGTCAATATCCGATATCAAGGTTGTGATGTCTGGGTTACGGGTATTCCTGGGGGAATGCCGCGGGGTTCGGTCCGGGAATGTCTGGTTTTATTCCCTGTGTGCCGTGTCACGTTCGAATTGACAGGGTGAATTACTCGTCGGATGCTCGTCGGGATGAATCACACGTGTGTGGTTCATCGCTCATTCGTCTGAGCTATTCGAGGGGGAAAACACAATGATCCGAGGATTCCGTGCAACCTGTCGTGCAGGGGCAGCCGTTGTCATGTCGGCCGGTCTGGTCGTCGCAGCTGCTTCGGGTGCGAGCGCACTGGTCACGGGCGACGCGCCCGAGCTGATCAGCGCGCCCGCCGCCGGCAGCGTGACGGACGCGGCCTCCGCGGCTGACCTGCTCGGCACCACGGACCCGCTGGGCGTCGTTACCGCCGACGGTGCGTTCGACCAGCTCGAGGGCTACGGCACGACCGAGCTGCCCGCGGGCGTCGACGGTGCGATGGTCCCCGAGGAGGTCGCCACCGCCGGTGACGTCGTCTCCTACGAGGAGAGCGACGGCAGCTTCAACGTGCTGAACAACGTGTGTGTCGCTCCCTGGTACTGGGAGGGTCCGGGCAACGTGGGCAGCACCGCCAACGTGACCGAGTACAAGGCCTGCAACGACGGCGACTACGAGCTCGGTGGCGACGGTTCGGTCAACATCGCGAACAACGTGTGCGTTGCTCCGTGGCACTGGGACGGCCCGCTGAACCTGTTCAACACGGGTAACTTCACGAAGTACGTGGCCTGCAACTGACGCCTTGTGTCAATTGACTGCCATCGTGCGGTGACGCGACGGTAGTGCTGCACCAGGCGAGGCCCTTTACCGGATTTCCGGGAAAGGGCCTCGCTGCTTTGTCGGACGGTGCCGCCTCTTGATCAGAAATCAATTGTCGTGTGCCGAGGGCCGGCCGGTGGCGCAGGGGCGCGGCACCGTTCGCCCGGTCTCCGGGCACGGGCGCCCGGTACCGTCCGCGGCATGGGAGACTTTGCCTGATGTCTACTCCCGCTGAACCTTCCGCCGTGGCCGGCGACGAGACGGATCCCGCAGCAGCCACGCCCCCGTCGTCCGGCAGCCGTGTGCTCGTGGTCTGGACCGGTGTCCTCGCGGCCTTCGTCCTGGCCGCCGACCAGCTCACCAAGTGGTGGGCCGAGTCCGCGCTGGACGTGAACGCGCCGACCATCCCGATACTGGGTGACCTGCTCGGCATCCGGCTGATCTACAACCCCGGTGCCGCGCTGTCGATCGCCTCGGGCATGACCTGGCTCCTGACCATCGTCGTGACGGTGGTCGTGGTCTTCATCGTCCGGGCGATCGGCCGGCTCGGCTCGCGTGGCTGGGCGGTGGCGCTCGGCCTGCTGCTCGGCGGCGCCGTCGGCAACCTCGTGGACCGCCTCGTGCGCGAGCCCGGGTTCGCGCGCGGTCACGTGGTGGACTTCATCGACTACGCGGGCTTCTTCGTCGGCAACGTCGCGGACATCGCCGTCGTCTCCGCGGCCGTGCTGATCGCGCTCCTTTCGCTGCGGGGCATCGGCCTGGACGGCAAGCGGCACACGGACGACGCGCGGCCCGCCGAGCGCGCCGCGGATCGGCCGGACGACCAGAACGACCCCGCCTGATGGCGCTGCGCACGCTGCCCGTGCCCGACGGGCTGGCAGGCGACCGCGTGGATGCCGCCCTGGCGCGCATGCTCGGCTTCTCCCGCACCCGCGCGGCGGAGCTCGCCGAGGCGGGCGCCGTACGTCTCGACGGGCGTCAGGTGCGCAAGTCGGACCGGGTGGTGCCCGGCGGCTGGCTCGAGGTCGACGTGCCGGAGGAGCGCCCAGCCGTCGAGGTGGTCGCGGAACCCGTGCCCGGCATGGGCATCGTGTACGACGACGACGACCTGGTGGTGATCGACAAGCCGGTCGGCGTGGCGGCGCACCCGTCGCCGGGCTGGACCGGGCCCACCGTGGTCGGCGCGCTGATCGCCGCGGGCTACCGCGTCTCCACGTCGGGTGCGGCGGAACGACAGGGCATCGTGCACCGGCTCGACGTCGGCACGTCGGGCCTGATGGTGGTCGCGAAGTCGGAGCTCGCCTACACGGGCCTCAAGCGCGCCTTCAAGGAGCGCACGGTCGACAAGATCTACCACGCGCTCGCCCAGGGCCACCCGGACCCGACGTCCGGCACCGTGGACGCGCCGATCGGCCGGCACCCGAGCTCGGACTGGAAGTTCGCGGTGACCGCGGACGGCAAGCCCTCGGTGACGCACTACGAGACGCTCGAGATGCTGTCGGCTGCCTCGCTGCTCGAGGTGCACCTGGAGACCGGGCGCACCCACCAGATCCGCGTGCACCTCGCGGCGCTGCGCCATCCCCTCGTGGGAGACCTGACCTACGGCGCTGACCCCGTCCTGGCGTCCAAGGTGGGGTTGACCAGGCAGTGGCTGCACGCGCACCGGCTGGGCTTCGAGCACCCGACGACGGGGCGCCGGGTCGAGGTGGAGTCGCAGTACCCGGCCGACCTGGAGGCCGCGCTCGAGGTCGTGCGGGGCACGTACAAGTAGCCGCGGACGCGGCTCCGGGCGACCCGCCGCGAGAGTGACGCGGAACGCCGTCGGATCTGCCGAGGAGTGTCGGTGGTGCGGCATAGGATCGACGACATGCCCACCGCCACCGCCTCGAAGAGCGACGACTTCGTCCACCTCCACGTCCACACCGAGTTCTCGATGCTGGACGGTGCGGCGCGGATCGGCGACCTCATGGAGGAGGTCGTGCGGCAGGGGCAGCACGCCATCGCGACGACCGACCACGGGTACCTCTTCGGTGCGCACGAGTTCTGGGCTCAGGCGCAGAAGGCCGGTGTGAAGCCGATCATCGGCGTCGAGGCGTACGTGACGCCGGGGACCAGCCGGTTCGACCAGAAGCGGGTGCGCTACGGCGAGGCGGGCCAGGAGGCCGACGACGTCTCGGCGCGGGGTGCCTATACCCACATGACGCTGCTGAGCAAGAACAACACCGGCATGCACAACCTGTTCCGGGCGTCCTCCCTGGCCTCCCTGGAGGGCCAGATGGGCAAGTGGCCCCGGATGGACCGGGAGCTGCTGGAGCGGTACTCCGACGGCCTCATCGCGACGACCGGCTGTCCGTCGGGCGAGATCCAGACGCGGCTGCGGCTCGGGCAGTGGGACGAGGCGGTCCGGTACGCGGGTGAGCTGCAGGACATCTTCGGCAAGGAGAACTACTACGTCGAGCTGATGGACCACGGCCTCGACATCGAGACCCGGGTCACCAAGGAGCTCCTCGAGCTCGCCAGGACCATCGGCGCCAAGCTGGTGGCCACCAACGACCTGCACTACGTGCGCGAGGAGGATGCGACCAGCCAGGAGGCGCTCCTGGCGATCAACTCCGGCTCCACGCTGGACGACCCGAACCGCTTCAAGTTCGACGGCTCGGGCTACTACGTGAAGTCGGCCGCCGAGATGCGGAAGGTCTTCAAGGAGCTCCCCGAGGCGTGCGACAACACGCTGCTCATCGCCGAGCAGTGCGAGGTCTCGTTCGACACCTCGGCCAACTACATGCCGCGCTTCCCCGTCCCCGACGGTGAGGACGAGATCTCCTGGTTCATCAAGGAGGTCGAGGCGGGCCTGCTGCGGCGGTACCCGAACGGCTACTCGGACGCGGTGCGCAAGCAGGCCGACTACGAGGTCGAGGTCATCATCCAGATGGGCTTCCCGGGGTACTTCCTCGTGGTCGCCGACTTCATCAACTGGTCCAAGGACCAGGGCATCCGGGTGGGTCCGGGGCGTGGCTCGGCGGCCGGGTCGATGGTCTCCTACCTCATGGGCATCACCGAGCTGGACCCGCTGGAGCACGGGCTCATCTTCGAGCGCTTCCTCAACCCGGAGCGCGTCTCCATGCCCGACGTCGACGTCGACTTCGACGAGCGCCGGCGCGGTGAGGCCATCCGGTACGTCACGGAGAAGTACGGCGACGACCGCGTGGCGCAGATCGTCACCTACGGCACCATCAAGGCCAAGCAGGCCCTCAAGGACTCCGCCCGGCTGCTCGGCATGCCGTACGCCATGGGGGAGAAGCTCACCAAGGCGATGCCGCCCGCCGTCATGGGCAAGGACATCTCGCTGAGCGGGATCTTCGACCCCAAGGACAAGCGCTACTCGGAGGCCGCTGAGTTCCGCCAGGTGCACGAGGCAGACCCCGAGGCGCAGCGCGTCGTCGAGCTCGCGCGCGGTATCGAGGGCCTGAAGCGGCAGTGGGGCGTGCACGCGGCCGGCGTCATCATGTCGAGCGACCCGCTGATCGACATCATCCCGATCATGAAGCGCCCGCAGGACGGCGCGATCATTACGCAGTTCGACTACCCGACGTCCGAGGGCCTCGGCCTGATCAAGATGGACTTCCTGGGCCTGCGCAACCTCACGATCCTCGACGACGCGCTCGAGAACATCGTGGCGAACGGCAAGGACCCGATCGACATCGAGAAGGTGGCGCTCGACGACAAGGCCACCTACGACCTGCTCGCCAGCGGTAACACGCTCGGCGTGTTCCAGCTCGACGGCGGGGCCATGCGGTCCCTGCTGCGGCAGATGCGCCCTGACAACTTCGAGGACGTCTCCGCCGTCATCGCCCTGTACCGGCCCGGGCCGATGGGCATGAACTCGCACATCAACTACGCGCTGCGCAAGAACAAGCAGCAGCAGATCGAGGCGATCCACCCGGAGGTCGTCGAGCCGTTCGCCGAGATCCTCGACGAGACCTACGGCCTGATCGTCTACCAGGAGCAGGTCCAGCGCGCCGCCCAGATCATGGCCGGCTACTCGCTCGGACAGGCCGACCTGCTGCGCCGCGCCATGGGCAAGAAGAAGCCCGAGGTGCTGGCCAAGGAGTACGTCAACTTCGAGAAGGGCGCCAAGGAGAAGGGGTACAGCCCTGCCGCCATCAAGGCGGTCTGGGACACGCTCGTCCCGTTCGCCGGCTACGCCTTCAACAAGGCGCACTCCGCCGGCTACGGCCTCGTCGCCTACTGGACCGCCTACCTCAAGGCGAACTACCCCGCCGAGTACATGGCAGGCCTGCTGCAGTCGGTGGGCGACAACAAGGACAAGATGGCGCTCTACCTCAACGAGTGCCGTCGCATGGGCATCACGGTGCTCCCGCCGGACGTCAACGACTCCTCCGCCAAGTTCACGGCCGTGGGCGGCGACATCCGCTTCGGGCTCACCGGCGTGCGGAACGTGGGCCGCAACGTCGTGGACGCGATCGTGGAGGCGCGCGAGGAGAAGGGCACCTTCGCGTCGTTCCAGGACTTCCTCGACAAGGTCCCGGCGCCCGTCTGCAACAAGCGCACCATCGAGTCGCTCATCAAGGCCGGCGCGTTCGACTCGCTCGGGCACACCCGCCGCTCGCTGCTCGTGGTGCACGAGCAGGCCGTCGACTCCGTGATCGGCGTGAAGCGCAAGGAGGCCGAGGGCCAGTTCGACCTGTTCGCGGACTTCGGCGGCTCGTCCGACGACGACGCGGGCATGGGCTTCTCCGTCGAGGTACCGGACCTGCCCGACTGGGAGAAGAAGCAGAAGCTGCAGTTCGAGCGCGAGATGCTCGGCCTCTACGTGAGCGACCACCCGCTGTCCGGGCTGGAGCACGTGCTGCAGCGCGCCGCCGACACCTCGATCGCGTCCCTGCTCGCCGACGAAGGCCGCCCCGACAACTCGCAGGTGACCGTGGCGGGCCTGCTCACCTCGGTGCAGCGCAAGATGAGCAAGAACGGCAACCCCTGGGCGGCCGTGACGGTCGAGGACCTGGAGGGCGCCGTCGAGGTGATGTTCTTCGGCGAGACCTACCTGGCGTACTCGACGATGCTCGTCGAGGACCAGGTGGTGGTGCTGCGGGGCAGGGTGCGCCGTCGCGACGAGACCCTGTCGCTGCAGGCCATGGAGCTGGCCCTGCCCGACGTCACGGTGGGCTCCGACTCGCCGCTCGCCGTCACGGTGCCGCACACCCGGGCGATCGAGTCCACGATGGTGCGGCTGCGCGAGGTGCTCGCCACCCATCCCGGTTCGGCGGAGGTGCACGTGGTCGTGGCCGAGCCGGGCAAGAAGACGCTGGTGCGGGCGTCCGACAGCCTGCGGGTGGAGAAGTCGCCCGCCCTCTTCGGCGACCTGAAGGCACTGCTCGGCCAGGGCTGCCTGTCGTGACCGAGGCACCCGGCGTGGCGCCGGTCGAGAGCGACCGCTACGACGAGCGGGACCACGAGCGGTTCGCGCTCGTTCCCGCCGCGTACCTCTTCCTCCGGCGCGAGGGGCAGGTGCTGCTGCAGCTACGGCAGGGCACCGGCTACCGCGACGGGTTCTGGGCATGCGCGGCCGCCGGGCACGTCGAGGAGGGCGAGTCGGTGATCGACGCCGCCGTGCGCGAGGCGGCCGAGGAGCTCGGTGTGGTCGTGGCACCCGAGGACGTCCGGCCGCTGACCGTGCTGCACCGCGGCGAGCCGGGCGGGCCCGCGATCGAGCAGCGGGTCGACTTCATGTTCGAGGTCACCCGCTGGACCGGGACGCCGTCGATCCAGGAGGCGGACAAGGCAGCCGACCTGGCGTGGTTCCCGTTCGTCGCGCTGCCGCAGCCGCTCGTCCCGCACGAGGCCGCAGTGCTGCGTGCCGTGCACGACGCGGGCCGGCACGGCACCGAGATGCCGCGGCTCATGACCTTCGGTTTCTGACCGGACGGCTCGTCGCCGGTCGGACAAGAACAAGCTCCCGTCTTCGGCGGAAGGGTTCGCGCGACCACCGCCGTGGCGTAGCCC
>NZ_JBHXBG010000186.1:0-10350 GCF_042726755.1 Promicromonospora sp. NPDC060271
GCGCTGGAGCGTTCCCGGCCGGCGTCGGCCCGCCACTACTTCCTGGTGGCCTCGACGGCGGCGAGGATCGTCTCCGCCACGGGCACCGGGTGCGAGACCGACAGCGCGTGCGAGGCCCCGGGGATCTCCGTGGCCGTGCGGGCGCCCGCCCGTTCCGCCATGAACCGGATGAGCTCGGCCGGGATGTTCCGGTCGGCGTCCCCGAAGACGAACCACGACGGGATCGTCCGCCACGCCGGGGTGGCCGTTGGCAGGCCCTCCGTGAGCGCGGCCTCGGTCACGGGCCGCTGGGTGGCGGCCATGAGCGTGGCGAGGTCGTCGTCGACGTCGGCGGCGAACTGCTCGCCGAACACCTCCGGCCGGATGACGACCTCGTTCCCGCCGGTCGAGACCGGGTAGGCAGTGATGGCGCCGCCGAGTGTGCTGCCCGGGAACTTGGCGGACAGCGTGAACGCGTCCTCCCCGGTGTCGGGGGTGAACGCGGCGACGTAGACGAGGCCGACCACCTGGTCGTTGCCCGCGGCTGCCTCCGTGATCACCATGCCGCCGTAGGAGTGGCCGGCCAGGACGACCGGCCCGTCGATCGACGCGATCACGTCGCGGAGGTACCGGGCGTCTCCGGTGACGGAACGCAGCGGGTTGGCAGCCGCGACGACGCGCAGCGCCTGCTGCTGCAGCTCGTGGACGACGGCGTTCCAGCTCGACGACTCCGCGAAGGCGCCGTGGACGAGGACGACGGTGGGTGTGGTCATGACAGTTCTCCCTTGGTGTGTGCTGACTCGGCGTGTGCCGACTTGTGGAGCGCCTTGCGCAGGACGTGGGTCGCCTGCTCCAGGGCGGCGGTCGTCGCTGCGGTGGCGCGAAGCGGGTTGAGCATCATGAAGTCGTGGATCGTGCCGTTGTAGCGGACGCTCGTCGTCGGTACGCCTGCCGCGGTGAGGTGCCGGCCGTATGCCTCCCCCTCGTCCCGCAGGACGTCGTTCTCGTCGACGACCAGGAACGTCTCGGGCAGGCCCGCGAGCTCCTCGGCGGTCGCCCGCAGGGGCGACGCGGTGGTCTCGCCGCGCCGGTCGAGGTCGGGCAGGTAGGCGTCCCAGAACCACGCCATGGCCTTGGCCGTCAGGTGCGGGCCGTGGGCGAACTCGCGGTAGCTGTCGGTGTCCTGCGCGGCGTCGGTCACCGGGTAGTAGAGGGACTGGTGGACGAAGGTCACGTCGCCGCGCTGCTTGGCGAGGATTGTGAGGGCTGCGGTCATGTTGCCGCCGACGGAGTCGCCGGCCACGGCCAGCCGGGACGCGTCCAGGCCCTGGGAGGCGCCCTCGTGGGTGATCCACTGCGCGGTGGCGTAGGCCTGCTCGATCGCCACGGGATACTGGGCCTCCGGTGACCGGGTGTACTCCACGAAGACGACGGCCGCACCGGCACCGACGGCCAGGTCGCGCACGAGGCGGTCGTGGGTGGTGGTGCCGCCGAGGATCCAGCCGCCGCCGTGGACGTAGAGGACGGTCGGCAGGAGGTCGGAGGTCCCGTCGTCCGTACCGCCGGGGGTGGAGGTACCGACGGGCTTGACGATGCGGACCCGGACGTCGCCGACCGTGGCGGGGACGGTGATCCACTTCTCGTCGACGTCCGGCTTCTCGACGGGCCCCGACTGGACGTCGTCCAGCAGCTTCCGCGCACCCTCGATCCCCAGTTCGTAGACGAACGGGGGGTTGGCGGTCGCATCGGCGAACGCCTGGGCCGCCGGTTCGAGCACGTGCTCACTCATGGCTCTCCTTCTTCTGCTCCGGTTGTCCCGTGTACCCCTGCGTGTTTCTCCGGGGTGAATCTCCTGACCGGCGTCCGATGGGTCCGGATTGCGCTGCGACAGGTGTGGGTCACGGGTGCGAACATTTGAGTCGCGAGTCCGCCTGTGGGCGGGCCTCGCACATACGACCGGCCGGGGGCGCCGGCTGTGACGGTTCAGCCATCGCAGGGAGATGCATGACGACTTCGAGCGCCCCGGATCCGGACGACCCGGACCCGGCCGCTGGATCCGCTGGCACACCACCGACCGGTCGGTCGTCAGGAACCCGGAGGCCTTTCTGACGACCACGGCGACGCGGCTCGCCCTCAACGTGCTCCAGAGCGCCCGATCCCGCCGCGAGACGTACACGGGGCCTTGGCTCCCCGAGCCGGTGGACACGAGCGACGACCCGTTGCTCGGTGCCGAGCGGGCGGAGGCCCTGGACGTGGCGGTCCTGGTGCTGCTCGAACGTCTCACCCCGACCGAACGCGCGGCCTACGTGCTGCGCGAGGCGTTCGGCTACGCCTACGCGGACATCGCCCGGATCGTCCAGCTGTCGCAGGCCACGGCGCGGCAGCTCGTCAGCCGGGCCCGCAAGCACATCGCGACGGGCAAGCGGACCACCGTCGTCGCGAGCAGACGACGCGCGCTCCTGGACGCGTTCGTCACGGCCGCCCGGATCGGCGACCTCGCAGGGCTCGAGCACCTGTTCGCCGAGGACGTCGTCAGCCGGGCGGACAGCGGCGGCGTCGTGCGGCCGGCGGCGCGGGTGCCCGTCGTCGGACGCCGAAAGGTCGCCCGGCTCCTGCAGGCCTACGCTGAGGTCTTCTGGGCCGGCGTCACCGCCCGGCCCCTGACCGTCAACGGCGAGGAGGCCAGGGGCTTGGAACGGGACGGGGCGCTGTTCTGCGTCCTGACACTTACGTCCTCGGACCGTGGCATCGACGAGATCCTGTGGCAGATGAACCCGGCCAAGCTCGGACCCGTCCGGCGTACGTGGGCGACGGGAAGGTGAGACCGCGAGCCGGGGTGCGTTGCCAGCAGGTGGCGGGCGTCAGCCCGCCGGGTCGAACGGGATCCCGGCCGGCTTCATCCGCTCCAGCCAGTAGGTGAAGTCGCCGTCGTCGATCTTGATGGTCGCGCCGCCGAAGTCGGCGGTCATGAGGCGGTCGCGGAGCGACGTGCTCGGCCAGCCGTCCCAGCCCACGAGCGGCGGGTAGCGCCAGCTGCCGTAGTGGTTCTCGGGCGGGTCGTCGTTACCGTTCGCCAGCCGGAAGAGGTGGGTGCTCGGGCCGTCCTTGTGGAAGACGATCTTGGGGTGCGACCCCTCGAACCGGACCTGGGACCGGGGATAGGTGGCCGAACCGCTGTGCTCGGTGATCGAGACGTGCTCGACCTGGTTCGACGCCTGGTCGACCCACACCACGACGTGCTCCCAGTCGTGCTTGTGGCTGCCGATCGCGATCGGGCCGTCCATCGTCTGGTCCTTCTCGAAGTAGCTCGCGTACATCACCGCGCACCAGCCGTTGTTGCACTTCTCCCGCGAGTAGGTCTGCGAGTTGTCCAGGTCCGACCGGTCGCGGCAGTTGCCGTTGACGGCCCCGCCGATGTTCAGGCCGGGTGCGATGGTGCCGTCGGGGCCGATGGCGGGCGTCGCGTAGCAGCCGTCGCCGTCGTAGTCGTAGGCGGGGGAGAAGGACTGCTCGGTCCCCGTGGCGTTCTGCGGGAGGTTGGGCGGCGGGTCCGCGTGCGCGACCGACGCCGGCGCGGTCAGGGCGAGCGCGGTGACTGCGAGCGTTGCGACGAGGCGCGCTGAGAGCGGTCGGTGCATGACTGGCCTTTCGTCGGTCCTGACCGGGTGTGACGAGGGCGGGTGAAAATCGCGACAGGTGGATGCTATGGGCGGGTCGGGGGCCGGGCAATGAGGGTGATCCCGTACATGACGAAGTGGCCGCCGCCGCACTACCTTGAGGCATGACCAGCACTTCCCGGCCTGCCTCGGGCGGACCAGATCCTGCCGGACCGGACCCTGCCGGACCCGACCACAGCCTCGGTGCCACCCTGACCCCCGGTTTCCGCGGACGTGCGCGTCCCGAAGGCGTGACCCTGCCGCCCGGGCAGTACGCGGAGGAGGGGTTCCCCGTGCTCTCCGCGGGTCCGACGCCCAACGTGAGCACGGAGACCTGGAGCTTCACCGTCACCGCCGAGTCGGGCGCCACGAGGTCCTGGACCTGGGCCGACCTGATGGCGCTGCCCCAGGACACGCCGACCGTCGACATCCACTGCGTCACCCGCTGGTCCAAGTTCGGCACCCGCTGGCGCGGGGTCTCCCTGGACGTGCTGCTCGCCGAGGTGGAGTCCACCGCGGACTTCGCGATGGTGGGCTCCTACGGCGGCTACACGACCAACCTCCCGGTGGCGGACCTGCTGGGCGGCAAGGCGTGGATCGCGCACACCTTCGACGGCAAGCCGTTGCACCCCGAGCACGGCGGCCCCGCCCGGCTGCTGGTGCCGCACCTGTACTTCTGGAAGTCGGCCAAGTGGGTGCGCTCGCTGCGGCTCATGCCGACGGACCGGCCCGGCTTCTGGGAGAAGCTCGGCTACCACGACCTCGGCGACCCGTGGCGCGAGCAGAGGTACCAGGGTGACTGAGCTCCGGCCCGCCGGCTCGCGGCTCGGTGACAGGTACGCGGTTCCCTCGGGCTGGCAGGTCGGGACCCTCGTCGAACGCCGGGCCGAGAGCCCTACCGCGACGACCCTCGTGCTCGACGTCCCGGGCTGGCCGGGACACCTGGCCGGTCAGCACCTGGACCTGCGCCTCACCGCACCCGACGGATACACGGCAGAACGTTCGTACTCCCTCGCGAGCGGGCCGACGGCGGCCGGTAGCGGCCGGGTCGAGGTGACCGTCCAGCGGGTCCGGGACGGCGAGGTCTCCCCGTACCTCGTCGACGAGTTCCCGCCCGGTTCCGCGATCGAGGTACGTGGACCCATCGGCGGCTGGTTCGTCTGGGACCCGGCGTCCGACGCCGGTACGCCCGTCCTGCTCCTGGCCGGCGGGTCCGGCCTGGTCCCGGTGATGGCCATGGCCCGGGCGCGTCGCCAGGCCGGCGACCGTACGCCGTTCCGGCTGATCTACTCGGTGCGCACGCCCGAGGACCGGCTGTACACGAGCGAGCTGGAGCAGCTCGCCGCCCGTGGCGACGGTTTCGAGGCCAGCACCATCTACACCAGGGCGGTCTCGCTCACCGCGCTCCGCGGTCCGCGGCGCCTCACCGACTCGGAGCTGGCTTCGTGGGGCTGGCCGGCCGAGCTGGAACCGCGCGTGTACATCTGCGGTCCGACGGGTTTCGTCGAGGCGGTCTCGCGCATGGTCGTGGCCCAGGGGCACGACCCGGCCCGGGTGCGGACCGAGCGATTCGGCCCGGCGGGGGACTGAGCGATTCGGTCTGGGCGCGCACGGCGGGCCGGGTCGCCTCAGGCGGGGACGTCGCGCGGCGTCGGCTCGCGGACTTCCCGCCACATGGGCTGGAGGACCGGGCCGCCGTCGGGCAGCGCGATGGGTTCGCCGTGGTCCCGGAAGCCGTGTCGTGCGTAGAGCCTCCGGTTCCGCGGCGTCGACGCCTCGAGATAGACCGGCAGGCCGACGTCGCGCGCGTGCCCCAGGCCGTGGCGCAGCAGGGCGGAGCCGGCGCCCAGCCCGCGCCAACGGGGGAGTGCGGCCATCGCCGAGAGGTACACGTGGGGCACGTCGGGGTGCCGCGCGCCCGTCGCCGTCCGCACGACGGCCAGACGGCGGGCCAGGTCGCCGACGAACCGATCGGTGTCGGGAAGCTCCGGCTCCGGCGGCGTGCCGGGAAGCTCGGCCCAGACGGACGCGGCGACAGGGCCCCCACCCGCGAGGAACGCGACGAGCAGCTGGCCCGCGTCGACCGCAGCCCGCAGCGACGACTCGAAGAGCTCCCGGGTGCGCTGTCGCCGCCGCTCGGGATCGGGTTCGACCCAGGCGGAGACCGCCTCGTCGGCGAAGGCCTCGACGCACACGGGGAGCACCACGTCGAACTCCGAGGGCACGGACGGTCGGACGGTCAGGTGAGGTATCGGCATGCGTCCAGGCTCCGGCACCCCCGGCCCGACGCGAAGTAGTTTCGACTCACGAAGAAGTGCGACGAAAGGAGCGCGGCGGCATGACGTGCGTGGAGTGCGGGAGAGACCTGGACCCGGCCCCGGGTGCCGGGCGCCGGACCGGGAGGCCGCGGCGCTACTGCTCCCGGTCCTGCCAGTCGCGGGCGTACCGGCGCCGTCGGGACGGAGGTCGGCTCGCGGCTCCCACGACGCCGCTGTCCGACGGGCGACGCCGTGAGCGCGTGCCCGGCTCCGAAGCGGCCGCGGAAGACGCGGGCGGCACGCTGGTCCGCACGGCGATCGGCCTCGCCGACGCGGAAGGGCTCGGCGGCCTGACGCTCCGCGTCCTCGCTCACCATGCCGAGATCGCGCTGCCCGAGGTGCGCCGGGCGTTCGGGAGCCGCGACCGGCTCGTGGCGGCGATGGTCCAGCATCTTCTTGCGGCCGGGCGCGCGGGCGCCGCCGGCCGCGCCGCCGCGCCGTCGGACGGAGGGCCGGTCGGAACGCTCACCCGGCTCGCCGAGGACGAGTGGGCGGCGTACCGCGCGCACCCGTGGCTCGTGTCCGTGCTCGCCACCAGCCGGCCGCTTCTCGTCCCTGCGGTCCTCGAGGCCGCGCGGGCGACCATCGAGGCGTTCGTCGAGCTGGGGTTCGACCCGCAGACGGCCCTCGGGCGGTACATCGCACTGAACGGTTACGTGCAGGGCATGGCCCTGTTGCTCCTCGCCGAGCACAAGGAGACGGCCCGCTCCGGGACGGCGTACCGGGCGTGGTGGTCACAGGAGGCGCGGCGGCTCGACCGCACCGGCGCACGCCGCCGTCATACGTGGCTCGACGGCGCGAGCGGCGGCAGGCTGCCGGACGCGTTCGACGCGGAGGTCGACTCCTGGTTCCGCGAGGGCCTCGCCGGGGTCGTCGCCGGGCTCGTGACCCCCGAAGGCTGGGGCGGACCGTAACGCCAGGGGGAGCCGTAACCGGGCCGGTTACGGCTCCCCGTGGCCTGCTGAATCCCGGTCAGCGGCCCCGTGCCAGGCTGGAGGGCCACCAGATCGCCCGGCCGATGTCGTAAGCGAGCGCGGGGACCAGGAAGGACCGGACGGCGAAGGTGTCGAGCAGGACGCCGAAGGCGACGATGAACGCGAGCTGCGCGAGGAACAGCACGGGGATGACCGCGAGCGCCGTGAAGGTCGCCGCGAGCACCAGCCCGGCCGACGTGATGATGCCACCGGTCAGCCGCAGCCCGCGCAGCACGCCGTCACGCGTGCCGTGCGCGATCGACTCCTCACGGACCCTGGTCATGAGGAAGATGTTGTAGTCGATCCCGAGCGCGACGAGGAAGACGAAGCCGAACAGGGGCACCGCCGGGTCGGCGCCCGGGAACCCCAGCAGGTCGTTGAACACGAGCGCGGCGACGCCCATCGCCGTCCCGAAGGACAGCACGGTCGTGAGGACCAGCAGCACCGGCGCGAGGACGGCGCGCAGGAGCAGCATCAGGATCAGCAGGATCACCACGAGCACGATCGGGACGATGAGGGTCCGGTCCCGGATCGAGGCGTCGTTCGTGTCGAGGTCGGTCGCGGACTCGCCGCCGACCAGGGCCTCGGGGACCGCGTCGGCGTAGGCGGTGCGCAGGTCACGGACCGTCTGCTCCGCGGCGGCCGAGTCGGCGGCGTCCTCGAGCGTGCCCTGGAGCAGCACCTCGCCGTCGGACACCACCGGCTCGGGGACGGGCGGCCCCGCCGGCCCACCGGGCCCCGCCGGCCCACTGGGCCCCGCCGCCCCACCAGGCCCCGCCGCCCCACCTGGCCCCGCCGCCCCACCAGGCCCCGCCGCCTGGATGCCCTCGGCCGTGACGGGGGCGGTCCCGCTCGCGGTGTCCGCGGAGATCGCGACCTGCGCTATCCCGTCCTCCTCCAGCAGGACGTCGGCCGCCCGCTGCAGCTCGTCCTCGGGCGCGACGACGTAGACCGGGCTCCCCGACCCGGCGGGGAAGTGCTCGGCCAGCCGGTCCTGGCCCATGCGCGCCTCGGAGGCGCCGAGGACCAGCTCCGACTGCGGTACGCCCGAGGCCTGGAGCTGCGTTATCCCCGCGCAGCCGAGGGCGAGGACCGCCGCCGTCGTGATCCAGATGGTCCGCGGCCGGGCGCGCACGGCGCGCGAGACCCGTCCCCACAACCCGCGCTCCTCGTCCTGCGCCGAGCCGGGCTGCGCGGCGGCGGGATCGTACGCCGGCCGGCGGGGCCAGAACGCCGCGCGGCCGAGCGCGAGCAGCAGCGCGGGGAGCAGCGTGAGCGCGGCGAGCATCGCGAACGCTATGCCGACGGCGGCGACCGGGCCGAGTGTGCTGTTCGAGCGCAGCTCGCTCAGCAGCAGGCAGAGCAGGCCCGCGATGACCGTGCCGCCCGAGGCGAGGATCGGTTCGAACGAGCCCCGCAGGGCCCGCCAGGTGGCGGTCCACCGGTCGGGCGTGCGCACCAGCTCCTCGCGAAAGCGCGCGACGTACAGGAGGGCGTAGTCCGTCGCCGCGCCGATGACGAGGATGAACAGGATGCCCTGGGTCTGCCCGCTGAGCAGCAGCACCCCGGACCTGGCGAGGTGCCAGACCGTCAGCAGCGCGAGGCAGAGCGCGAACATGCTCGTCGCGAGCACGGCGAGCGGGAGCAGCAGCGAACGGTAGACCACCACGAGGATGACCAGCACCGCGGCGAGTGCCACGCCGAGCAGCAGCCCGTCGATCCCGGCGAACGCGGACGCCAGGTCGCTCGAGAAGCCCGCCGGTCCCGTGAGGTAGAGGTCGACGCCGGCCGGCAGGCCCTCGCTCAGGGTGGCCCGCAGCTCGCCCGTGGCCTCGCCGAGGTCCGCGGAGCCGGACAGGGGCACGAAGGCCTGCGCGGCGGCGCCGTCCTCGGCGGGGATGGGCGGGGAGACGTCGCCGTCCACCACCTCCAGGCTGCCGGCCGCGGTCAGCCGCTCGCCGATCGCGGTGAGGTCGTCGTCGCTGAGCTCACCCGTGGCGCCGTCCCCGGCACCCTCCGTGGCGACGAACACCGCTATCGCGGGCACCGCGTCGCCGTCGGTGAAGCCGGCGAGCCGCTCCTGTACCTCTGTCGCCTCCGCGGTGGCGGGCAGGTAGGCGGTGCGGTCGTTGGAGGAGACCTCGTCGACCCGGCCGAAGTACGGGCCGCCGATCGCGGCGCCCACGAGCCAGACCAGGATGAGCACGGCGGGCAGGGTCACCCGGAGCCAGCGCGGCACGCGCGAACCGGCGGTCACGAGGCGCGCTCCCAGCTCGCGACGGGGCCGGGGACGACCACGAACAGGGGGTGGGCGGCCGGTGGTCCGGCCGAGGCGATCCCGGCGTGGTGCGCGGGGGAGCGGATCGCGAGCTTGCTCAGGAGGTGCTGCCACTCGAGCTCGAGCTGCCCGGTGGTCACGACGATCCGTGCCGTTGCGCGGGTGCGCTCGTCGAGCGGCTGGGCGATCCGCTGGGCGTCGAACCGGTAGCCGCGCCGTGCCGCCTCGTCCCGCACGCCGTGGAGGTAGGCCGAGATCGCGACGGCGGGCTGCGGGTGCTCGCGGAAGCGGTCGAGCTGCGGGTGCGCGGTGTAGCCCCGGGTACGGCCGAGCAGCACCGCCTGCGCCAGCAAGGCCTCGCGCCAGCACGCGGTGAGACCCTGCCGGTCGAGCAACGCCGGATCCAGTGACCACAGCCGCATGCGTCGGCACCTCCTGTGCTGTCGGCCGGATCGGGTACCCGGCCTATCGCCTGCCAACTTAGCTAGCCTGGCTACCTGTAAGCAAATGACGCAATAAGTCAAGGGGGTAATATCCGAACGTGGATCTCGAAGCTGTTCCCCGCGAGCCTGTTCCCCGCGACGCCGAGCCGTCGATGATGGATCCGCGCATCATGGACCCCGGTCAGGAGATCGTGCGGCTCGCCGGCCTGGACGACGCCGACATCGACCAGGTGGTCGGCGTCCTGGAGGCGCTGCGCCGCTGGCGCGAGACCGAGCGCCGGATGAGCGAGGCGTCACGGCGCTACATGAAGCTCGGTGAGACCGACATGCGCGCGCTGCGGTTCCTCATCGCGATGGAGAACCACGGCCGCGTCGTGACGCCGGGCGCGATCGCCGAGCACCTGGGCATCACGACGGCGTCGACCACCAAGCTCATCGACCGGCTCGCCGCCGGCGACCACGTGCGGCGCGCCCCGCACGCCTCCGACCGGCGCAGCCTCGCGATCGAGGTCACCCCGGAGACGCGGCACGCCGCGCGCGAGACCGTCGGGCGCAGCCACGCCCGACGGTTCGACGCGGCGGCCCGCCTGACCGCCGAGGAGCGGGAGGTCGTCATCCGCTTCCTCGACGACCTGGCGGCCACGGACCAGGGCGAGTTGTGACCGGGCGGGTGTGTTGCGCGGAGTAGACGTTGTCTACTCC
>NZ_JBHXBG010000187.1:0-10291 GCF_042726755.1 Promicromonospora sp. NPDC060271
GGTGTGTTGCTCTGCGTAGACGTTGTCTACGCGGAGCAACACACCCCGCAGACGTACTGGTTCTCCGGCGGGCTCGACCCGCCGTGGCGGAGCTGCCCGACCGCTGCGGGTCAGGTGTGCGACCGAGCTCCCTCAGGTCAGGTCGCGGACCGCGGCGTACTGCTCACGGACCACCGGCTTCGGGTCGGCGTCGAGCGTCGTGGCGATCGTCGTGGACCAGGCCGGAGCAGCGGCGTCGGGGTCGCCCGCTGCCGCAAGGGTCCACGCGGCCTGGCGTGCGGCGCCGTCGGCCACGTACTCGCCGGGCTCGGGGATGCCGATCGGCAGACCGAAGACCTGCGGGGCGATCTGCTGCACGGCCGGCGACTGCGCCGCACCGCCGATCAGCATCACGCGGTCCACGGTGACGCCCTGCGCACGCAGCGCGTCGAGGCCGTCCGCGAGCCCGCAGAGCATGCCCTCGATGTAGGCCCGGGCGAGATGCGCCCGGGTGGACGTCGCCAGGCGGATGCCGTGCAGCGTGCCCGTCGCGGTGGGCCGGTTGGGCGTGCGCTCACCCTCCAGGTACGGCACGAGCACGAGTCCGTCGGACCCGGGCGGCGCCTGCAGCGCGAGCGAGGCCAGCTCGTCGAAGTCGACGTCGAGCACCTCGCGGGCGGCGTCCAGGACGCGTGCCGCGTTCAGGGTGACGGCGAGCATGAGGGCATTGCCCGTCGCGTCGGCGAAGCCGTTGATCGCGCCCGATCCGTCGGCGGTGCGCTTCGGCGCGACGGCGGAGACCACGCCGGAGGTGCCGATCGAGATGGCGATGTCGCCGGTCGTCATGCCGAGTCCGAGGGACGCGCCCGCGTTGTCGCCGGCGCCGGGCCCGATGAGCGCCCCGCCGTCGACCGCAGAGCCGGCGACGGACGGGTGCGCGACGGCGCCCGCCTCCGCGACGCCGACCACGCGCGGCAGTCCGACGTCCGTCCGCCCGAGAGCGCGCTCCAGCAGGTCAGGTCGGTACTGGCCGGTGGAGGCGTCGTAGTACCCGGTGCCGGAGGCGTCCGACCTGTCGGTGAACAGCTTGTCGAGCTGCGGGCCCAGCGGGGCCGTTGGGTCGTCGGCGGGTCCGTAGCCCGCGATGCGCCAGGACAGCCAGTCGTGGGGGAGCGCCACCGCGGCGACGCGCGCCGCGTTCTCCGGTTCGTTGTCGTGCAGCCAGCGCAGCTTGGTGACGGTGAGGGAGGCGACGAGCACCGAGCCGACGGCGTCGGCCCACGCCTGGGCGCCCGCCTCGCGGTCGCCCTCGCCCAGCTCGGTGATCAGGGCCTCGGCCGCCGCCGCGGAACGGGTGTCGTTCCACAGGAGCGCGGGCCGGATGACGTCGCCGTCGGCGTCGAGCACGACCATGCCGTGCTGCTGACCCCCCACGGAGAGCGCCGCGACGTCGGCCAGGCCGCCCGCCGCGGCGGCCGCCTCCTGGAAGGCGTCCCACCAGTGTCGCGGGTCCACCTCCGTGCCGTCCGGGTGCTTGGCGGAACCGCTGCGGACCAGCGCTCCGGTCTCGGCGTCGCGCACGACGATCTTGCAGGACTGCGTGGACGTGTCCACGCCGGCGACGAGGGGCATCGATGCTCCAGGAAGAGGTGAGGTGGGGGCGGCAACGGCCACGCTACCGCGCCAGCCAGGGGGCGTTCCGCGAAGTAGAGCGAGCGTCCGGACACCCGCTCTACCTCGCGGACACAACAGCGCCGAAGTAGAGCGGGTGTCCGGACACGCGCTCTACCTCGCGGGACCGGCGATCAGCCGATCAGGTGCTTCAGCGCGAGCTGGTGGAGGCGGACCAGGCCGTAGTCCTTCTCGGCCAGCGCGTCGACGTCAGGGTCGGCCTCGGCGAGGAACGAGTCGAACGTCTCGCCCTCGGCGAGGGTCGACTGGCCCAGCTCGAAGATCCCCGCGTGCTCGAACGCGGCCTGCACCTCGGAGTCGGCACGGTACGCGGCGGCCTTGGCCGCGAGCATGTCGTAGGTCTCCATGTTGGCCTTGGCCGACTCCCACACGCCGTCGAGGTACTCCGTGCGCGACGGCTTGTAGTCGAAGTGGCGCGGGCCCTCGTAGCGCGGGCCGCCGTTGGGGAACCCGTTCTCCAGCAGGTCGACCGTGAAGAACGCGGACAGCAGGTCGCCGTGACCGAACACGAGGTCCTGGTCGTAGCGCGGGCCGTGCTGGCCGTTCAGGTCGATGTGGAACAGCTTGCCCAGGTGCAGCGCGAGGGCGATGCCGTGGGTGTAGTTGAGGCCCGCCATCTGCTCGTGCCCGGTCTCCGGGTTGAGGCCAACGATGTCGCCGTTGTCGAGCGAGTCGATCAGCGCGATGGCGTGACCGATCGTCGGCAGGAAGATGTCGCCGCGGGGCTCGTTGGGCTTGGGCTCCAGGGCGATCTTGAGCCCGTAGCCCTTCTCCTTGATGTAGGAGGCGACCGTGTCGATGCCCTCGGCGTAGCGGGCGTGCGCGGCGTTGAGGTCCTTCGAGTTGTCGTACTCGGTGCCCTCGCGGCCACCCCACATGACGAACGTGGAGGCGCCCATGTCGGCGGCCAGGTCCACGTTGCGCAGCACCTTGCGCAGACCGAAGCGGCGCACGTCGCGGTTGTTGGACGTGAACGCGCCGTCCTTGAAGACGGGGTGCGTGAACGTGTTGGTCGTGACCATCTCGCAGACCAGGCCCGTGTCCGAGGCGGCCTGCTTGACGGAGTCGATGTGCTTCTGGCGGGCGGAGTCGTCCGAACCGAAGGGGTAGACGTCGTTGTCGTGGAACGTGAAGCCCCAGGCGCCCAGGTCCGCGAGCTTGCGGACCGACTCGGCGGGGTCGAGGTCGGGGCGGGTCGCCGTGCCGAACGGGTCGGCGCCGGGCCAGCCGACGGTCCACAGGCCGAACGAGTACTTGATGTCGCTCACGGAGGTCTCCTCATCGAGGCGGCCCCGGCATGCGGCGCCGCATTTGTTGTACGGATGAACTATTGCGCGGGGTTCGGCTACAGTCAAGGCGTGACCACCGCAGGGACCGCACGCGAGAGCACCACGTGGACGGGCCCTGGCGCGTCCCGGCAGCACACCCTGCGCGAACGCAACCTCGAGCTGGTCGCCCGCGCCGTGTTCGAGGTCTCCGAACCACTTTCGCGCGCCGGCGTCGCCGCCGCGACCGGCCTGGCCCGGGCCACCGTGTCGACGCTGGTGGACCAGCTCGTGGCCGCGGGGCTCGTGCGGGAGCTGCCCGCCGTGACCGGCGGGCGAGCGGGCCGGCCCGCGGTACCGCTCGTCCCGGCGCCCCGTACGGTCGTCGGCCTGGGCCTCGAGGTGAACGTGGACTACCTCGGCGCGCGAGTCCTCGACCTCACCGGGGACGTCGTGTCGGAGCAGGTGGTCCCCGGCGCCCTCCACGACAGCGACCCCACGGTGGTGCTGCGCCGGCTCGGCGGCCTCGCCCGCGAGGTCTCCGACGGCGTCGCGGCGTCCGGCATGACCGTCGCCGGCGCCCGGCTGGCGCTCCCCGGCCTGGTCGACCCGCGCACCGGGCTCCTCGAGGTGGCACCCAACCTCGGCTGGTCGACGCTCGACCCCGTCCCGCTGCTGGGGCTCGGCGACCTCGAGGTCCGCATCGCCAACGAGGCAAAGCTCGCGGCGCTCGCGGAGCTGGCCGGCGGCTCCGACGTCGCGGCGCCCGACTCCTTCATCTTCGTCTCGGGCGACGTCGGCATCGGCGCGGCCATCGTCGTCGACCGCGCGCTGTTCCTGGGGGAGCGCGGGTGGAACGGCGAGATCGGGCACGTCGTGGTCGACCCGGCCGGGCCGCGCTGCTCGTGCGGCGCGTTCGGCTGCCTGGAGCAGTACGCGGGCAAGGAGGCGATGATGCGGGCGGCGGGCCTGCCGCCGGACTCCCCGCTGGACGCGCTCGTCGCTCGGCTGACCCGGGACGGTGCGGGCCCCGACGCGTCGGGCAGCGCCATGGCCACGCTGCCGGCCGGCCGGGCGCTCGGTTCGGCCCTCGCCGACTTCGTCAACCTGCTCGACGTCTCCACCATCGTGCTGGGCGGCGCGTACACCGAGCTGCTGCCCTGGCTCCGGGCTGACGTCGAGGAGGTGCTCGCCGACCGGGTGCTCGCCGCGCCGTTCGTCGACCTGGACGTCCGTGCGGCGCAGGCCGGTCCGCAGGCGGCGCTCACGGGCGGGGCGCGCGAGGTGCTCCAGGCGGTGCTCGCCGACCCGGCCGCCTGGGTCTGACGGTCGACCGGCACGCGGTAGGTGCGCCTGGGCAGACTCGAACTGCCGACACCCGCTTTAGGAGAGCGGTGCTCTATCCACTGAGCTACAGGCGCTCGCGCCCCTCCGCGAGGGCGGAGCACGTCCGGCCTCGGGCGGAGCCCGGACCGGCGCACACAGCCTAGCTGCTGGCGGCCCCCACGCGCGAAATGCCGCCCACCGAGCCGACGTCACATTTTGGCAACTTGCCTCCCAAACCTTGACTGGTCGGGCAAAAGGGCAGAACGATGCTCAGCAACCCGATGCGACGGTGCGCCGGGTCCGCACGACGGCCGTGCGGGTGGACGAGAGGATCAATGATGTTCCTTCGACAGACCAGGTCTCGGGGCACATTGGCCCTTGCGTCAGCCGCGGTAGCCGGACTCCTCCTCGCCGGCTGCACCGGCGGCGGTGGGAACGCACCCACCCCTGCGGCCAACCCGTACGCGTCCGCCGAGGGCATGGACGCGGCGACCGAGCTCGTCGGCGAGTACCCCCGCGAGGAGACGATCTTCACGAGCGGCACCCAGTGGGGCCCGCCGTCGTCGTGGAACCCGATCCCCGGTGCGGGCGGCGCGACCGGCCTGGGCGGCCTGCTCTACGAGCCGCTGTTCCAGTTCGACCCGATCACCCTCGAGCTGAAGCCCTGGCTCGCCGAGGGCGGCGAGTGGACCGGCGACGACACCTACGAGCTCACGCTCCGTGAGGGTCTGACCTGGCAGGACGGCGAGACGCTCGACGCCGACGACGTCGTCTTCACCGCGGAGCTCGGCAAGGTCGACGCCGTGCCGTGGAGCAACCTGTGGACATGGCTGGACAAGGCGGAGGCCACGAGCCCCACCACCGTCGAGTTCACCTTCTCCGACCCTCGGTTCCAGGAGTGGGACAACTGGCTCTACACGACCATGATCGTGCCGGAGCACATCATGGGTGACTGGTCGGACGACGAGCTGCTGTCCAACCCGAACGAGGACCCGATCGGCTCGGGCGCGTTCAAGTTCTCCGCCGTCGGGCAGGACCGCATGGTCTGGGAGCGCAACGACGACTGGTGGGCCAAGAGCGAGCTCGGCCTCGAGATGCCGATGAAGTACATCGTCGACGTCGTGAACACCTCCAACGAGGTCGCGCTCGGCCTGATGCTGTCCGGCAGCCTCGACCTGAGCAACAACTTCCTGCCCGGCGTCAACACGCTCGCCGACTCCGGCCAGGTGAGCACCTACTACGACGGCGAGCCGTACATGCTGGCGGCGGCGTCGGCGAACCTCATCCCGAACCAGACGCGCGCGCCGATGGACGACGTCGACTTCCGGCAGGCGCTCGCGCGGTCGATCGACGTCGACAAGATCGTCACCAACGCGTACGGCGGCCTCGTGTCCAAGGCCCACCCGTCGGGTCTGGTGCCGGCGTTCGAGGAGTACTACGACGAGGACGTCGCGAGCGAGCACGGCTTCACGTTCGACGCGGAGGAGGCCAAGTCGATCCTGGCCGACGCCGGCTACGAGGACACCGACGGCGACGGGTTCGTCGAGACGCCGGACGGCGAGAAGATCGATCTCAAGCTGATCGTCCCCGCAGGCTGGACCGACTGGATGGAGGCGGCCCGCGTCATCGCGGAGGACGCCTCGGCCGCCGGTATCAAGGTCACCGCCGACTTCCCCGACGCCGGCGCCCTGGACGACGCGCGGGCCACCGGCGACTTCGACCTGCTCATCAACGGCAACGCCGGCGTGAGCAACACCCCCTGGACCTACTACAACTACGCGTTCTACCAGCCCATCCAGGAGCAGATGCTGTCGGGCAACTTCGGCCGGTACGAGGACGAGGAGGCCTGGGAGCTGGTGCAGAAGCTGTCGCGCACCGAGAGCGGCACCCCCGAGTTCTCCGAGGCGCTGTCGCAGGTGCAGGAGAAGTTCATGACCGACCTGCCGATGATCCCGCTCTGGTACAACGGCGCGTGGGCGCAGTACAACGAGTCGCAGTGGACCAACTGGCCGAAGGAGGGGCGCGAGGACGCGTACTTCCCCGTGATGTGGAACGGATACGTGCAGATGGGCGGCATCAACACGCTGCTCGCCCTCGAGCCGGCCTCCTGACGTATGGGCGGCTATCTCGCTCGCAAGACGCTGGTCTACGGCCTGACCTTCGTCGTGGCGGTGACGCTGAACTGGCTGATCCCCCGGCTCATGCCGGGGGATCCGGTTCAGCGGATGGTGGCGCGCGCCGCCGTCCAGCACCCCGAGACGATCGTGGCCATGACCGACTACTACGAGCGCATGTTCGGCCTGGACCTCCCGATCTGGCAGCAGTACCTGAACTACTGGGGCTCGCTGTTCCGCGGGGACCTCGGCACGAGCGTGTGGCTGTTCCCCACGCCGGTCAGCGACGTCGTGCTCGACGCCGTCCCGTACACCCTCGGCATCATGATCCCGGCGATCCTGCTGAGCTTCGTGGTCGGTAACACCGTCGGCGCGATGGCGGCGCGCAGCCGCTGGCTCGACAACGTGGCCCTGCCGGTGGGCTACCTGGTCACGGCGATGCCGTACATGTGGCTGGCGATCCTGCTCGCGTGGGGCTTCGGCGTGGCGCTCGGCTGGTTCCCCGTGGCCGGCGGCTACGACTTCGGCCTCGTGCCGCAGTGGACGTGGTCGTTCGCGTTCGACCTGCTGCAGCACTGGGTGCTGCCGTTCCTGTCGCTCTTCCTCGTCTCGCTCGGCGGCTGGGCGATCGGCATGCGGAACCTGATCATCTACGAGCTCGAGTCGGACTACGCGAACTACCTCGCCGCGCTCGGTGCGCCGAGGCGGCTCATCCGGCGGTACGCGTTCCGTAACGCCCAGCTTCCGCAGATCACGGGCCTGGCGCTCCAGCTGGGCACGATCCTTGGCGGCGCCCTGGTGACCGAGATCGTGTTCGCATACCCCGGCCTGGGCAAGCTCGTGCTGTCCGCCATCCAGAACCAGGACTTCTTCCTGCTGCAGGGCACCCTGCTGTTCGTGGTGATCGGTGTGCTGGTCGCCAACTTCGTGATCGACATCGTCTACGTGCTGGTGGACCCGCGTACCAGGACCGGACTGACTGGGGGAACAGCATGACGGCGACGCAGCCCGTTGCGGGGCCGGGGACCGAGACGACCGAACCCGGTGCGGCCGGCCCCGTGGCGGGCCGCAAACCGGGCGGGGACGCACGCGAGACGCTGTACTTCGCGCTGCGCAACCCCAAGGTCATCATCGGCATGGTGGTGGTGCTCGGGTTCCTGCTGCTCGGGCTGATCGGTCCCGCGTTCCTCAAGTACGCGCCCATGGACTACGCCGGACCGCCCATGGCGCCGCCGTCCGCCGACTTCCCGTTCGGCACCACCACGTTCGGCCAGGACGTCTTCGCGCAGTTCGTCGCCGGCCTGCGGTCCACGTTCCTCGTGGGCGTGCTGGGCGGCGCCGTCTCCGCCGTCATCGGCATGACCATCGGGTTCGTCGCGGGGTACCGCGGCGGCCTGATCGACGAGCTGCTGAACATGCTCACCAACGTGGTGCTCGTGATCCCGGGCTTCGTCGTGCTCATCATCATCAACGCCTACCTGGGCGTACGGAGCGTCCCGATGCAGGCGCTGTACATCGGCGTCTTCAGCTGGCCGTGGGTGGCGCGCGCCGTCCGCTCGCAGACCCTGTCGCTGCGCTCGCGGGACTTCATCGACCTGGCGCGGCTGTCGGGTGTGGGGGTGGGCACGATCCTGCGGCGCGAGGTTGCGCCCAACATGTACTCCTACCTCTTCATGACGTTCGTGCTGCTGTTCGGCGGGTCCATCCTCACGGCGGCGTCGCTCGACTTCATCGGGCTCGGGCCCACCAACGCGATGTCGCTCGGTCTGATGATGAACCAGGCGGTGCAGTGGAGTGCGCTCCATCTGGGGTTGTGGTGGTGGTTCATCCCGCCGGGGCTGGGGATAACCCTCATCGTCGGCTCGCTCTACATCATGAACGTCGGCCTCGACGAGGTCTTCAACCCCAAGCTGCGGGAGATGTGACATGCCCCTGGCCGTGAACGACCTCAAGGTCTGGTACCGCACCCGCCGCGGCGATGTGAAGGCCCTCGACGGCGTCACCTTCGAGGTGGCGGACGGCGAGATCATGGGCGTGGCCGGCGAGTCCGGGTGCGGCAAGACGACGCTCGGCAAGGCCCTGATCCGCCTCGACACCCGCATGAGGCATGTGGGCGGCACGGTGGTCCTGGACGACGACGAGCTGCCGCTGTCCGACGACGGCGCCATGCGCCGCCACCGCTACCGCGAGGTGTCCCTCATCCCGCAGTACGCGATGTCCGCGATGAACCCGACCCGCAAGATCGGCCGGATGATCAAGGACCTCCTCGGGGCGCACGACGTCCGGTACACGGACGTGCTGCCCGAGCTGGAGCGGCGGCTCAAGCTCGTCGGGCTGGAGCCGGACGTGCTGAAGCGCTACCCGATCGAGCTGTCCGGCGGCATGAAGCAGCGCGTGGTGCTCGTGCTCTCCACGCTGCTGAACCCGTCGCTCCTGATCGGCGACGAGGTCACGTCGGCGCTCGACGTCTCCTCGCAGAAGGCGGTGGCCCGGGCCCTCGTCGAGTTCCGCGACCACGGGTTCGTGAAGTCGATGATCGTGATCACGCACGACATCTCGGTGCTGTTCCAGGTGGCCGACACGATCCTCGTCATGTACGCGGGGCACCTCGCGGAGAAGGCACCGGCCCGGACGATCATCAGCGAACCGCTGCACCCGTACACGAAGATGCTCATCGGGGCGCTGCCCAAGGTCGGCGACCGGTACGAGGAGCAGCAGCTCGAGGGCATCGAGGGACGGCCGCCGTCGCTCCTCGAACCACCCGCCGGCTGCCGGTTCCGCGCCCGCTGCCCCCTGGCGCACGACCGGTGCGCGGAGGCGCCACCCTTCCGGGAAGTGGCCCCTGGGCACCACGTCGCCTGCTGGGCGGTGAGCTGATGCTGACCCTCGACCACCTCGACAAGGTCTACCGGACCGGCACCTTCGGCACCTCCGACCTGCACGCGGTGCGGCAGGTGAGCCTCGACGTGCAGCGTGGTGAGGTGGTGTCGCTCATCGGCGAGTCGGGCAGCGGCAAGTCGACGATCGGCAAGCTGGTGCTCCACCTGCTCGACTCCTCGGGCGGCACTATCACGTTCGACGGGCAGGACGTCACCAAGCTCTCGTTCCGCGCCCGTCGCGACTACTACCGCAAGGTCCAGGGCGTGTTCCAGGACCCGTTCTCGTCGTTCAACCCCATCTACAAGGTGGACCGGACGTTCGAGACGCTGCGCCGCTCCTACTTCCCCCGGGTCTCGTCGGGGGAGTGGCGGGGGCGGCTCGAGGACGCGCTCGCCGCCGTGACGCTCGAACCAGGCGACATCCTCGGCAAGTTCCCGCACCAGCTCTCCGGCGGTCAGCTGCAGCGCCTGCTCATCGCGCGGGCCCTGCTCCTCGACATCGAGCTGCTGGTCGCTGACGAGATCATCTCGATGCTCGACGCCTCGACCCGCATCGACGTGCTCAACCTGCTGGGTGAGCTCAAGGCACGGGGCCTCGGCATCCTGTTCGTCACGCACGACCTCTCGCTCGGCAACTACGTCTCCGACCGCGTGGTCATCCTCTACAAGGGGCGCGTGGTGGAACGGGGGGTGACGAGCGCCGTCTTCGACGACCCGCTGCACCCCTACACCCGCGACCTCCTGGCCTCGGTGCCGCACCTGGACCGGACGTGGGACGACGTCGAGGCCGAGGAGGCCGAGCGCACCAGGCGTCTGGCGGGCCGCTGCCTCTACCACGAGGCGATCACCGCGCAGGGCCGGGCCCTGGGCGAGGAGGCGGAGGCAGCCGACGGCACGCCGGACGGCGTCGGCCTGGTCGAGTACACGCCCGGCCACTTCGTGGGGTGCTTCCGCAGGGCGGCGGAGGACCCGTGCCCGGCCGGGGGGTAGGTGCAGGACTGCGGGGTGTGTTGCTCTGCGTGGACGATGTCGACGC
>NZ_JBHXBG010000188.1:0-10266 GCF_042726755.1 Promicromonospora sp. NPDC060271
CCGCTGTTCGCCTACGACATCCCGGTCGCCGTGCACACCAAGCTGCCCCGCGACGTGGTCCTCGGCCTGGCCGCCGACGGCACGCTCGCCGGCCTGAAGGACTCCAGCGGCGACGAGGGCTCCCTGCGCCGGCTGCTGGTCGAACTGCGCCCGCGCACCCCGGACTTCTCGGTGCTCACCGGCTCCGAACTCACCGTGGACGCCTCTGCCCGGGGCTATTCGGCCCCCGCCCGGGCCGGCTCCGGCTGCTCCGCGGACATGCCGGCGGACGAGCCGGTGGGTGGGTCGGACGGCGACCGCGGCCCGCGGACCAGCACGTAGACGAACAGGACGGCCATGACGGCGACGCCCGCCCACATCGCGTCCTGCCAGCCCTCGACGAACGACTCCTGGGCGGCCCGGACCAGGTCCTGCGCCTGCGGCCCGGCGTCCGCCGCGGCGTCGAGCGCGTTGGCGACGCCCTGCCGTGCGGCGTCGGCGGCGCCGTCGGGAACGCCGTCGAGCCGCGTGTCGACGGCGCTGCGGTAGCCCGCCGACAGGAGCGCGCCGAGCAGCGCGATGCCGAGTGCGGTGCCGAGCTCGCGGGTGACGTCGTTGAGCGCGGACGCGACCCCCTGGCTCTCGCGGGGTAGTGCGCTGGTGATGGCCTCCGTCGAGGGGGTCATCGACAGGCCCATGCCGAGGCCCATGGTGAGCATGCCGGGCAGGATCGACGGGTAGCCGCCGTCGACCGAGACGACCGACGCCATGAGCGCGAGCCCGGCGCCCGCCAGGAGGATGCCCGCCGCCATGGTGGCCCTGGGGCCGACGCGCTGGGCGAGCTTCGGGGCGAGACCCGAGGCGATCATCATCAGGACGGCCATGGGCATCAGCGCGAGCGTCGACACCAGCCCCGACCAGCCGAGGACGGCCTGGAGGAACGGGAACAGCACCACGAAGATGCCCGCCTGTACCCCGAACACCACCAGCAGCGTGATCGACCCGCCGGCCAGCGAACGCTCGCCGAACAGCCGCACGTCCAGCAGGGCGGCGTCCCGGCGGCGCAGCTCCCAGGCCACGAAGCCGACGGCGGCGGCGATTCCCACGACGAGAGCGGCCAGGGTAAGCGGGGCGGTCCAGCCGCGCTCGGGGCCTTCCTGCAGGACGAAGATCAGGCCCACCACGGCGACGACCGACGTCAGCGCGCCGACGGTGTCAAAGGGGTGCCTGGACGTCTCGCGCGAGTTGGGTACGGACCGCAGCGTCATGACGAGCGCGACGACGACGAGCGCGACCGGCAGGGCGAACAGCCACCGCCACGTCACGAGGTCGACGAGGGCCGCCGAGAGGAACATGCCGATGATGCCGCCACCGCCCGCGACACCGGTCCACACGCCGATGGCCTGGCTCCGCTCCGCCGGGGGAAAGGTCGAGGTGATGACGGCGAGGGTGATCGGCATGATCATCGCGGCGCCCACCCCGCCGGCCAGCCGAGCGGCCAGCATGACCTCCGCCGACGGCGCGAGGGCGGCCACCACGTTCGCCGCACCGAACACGGCCAGGCCGGCGACGAGCATGGGCCTGCGGCCGAACCGGTCGCCGACCGCGCCGAGCGGCAGCAGGAGGGCGGCCAGGCCGAGCGTGTAGATGTTGATGATCCACAGGACCGTGCCCTGCGAGACGTCGAAGGTGGTCGCGAGGTCGGGCTGCGCGACGTTGAGCCCGGACACGGACGCGATGACGGCCATCAGCGCGATGCAGACGGCGATCAGGATGGTGCGCCGCTCACGGGCGCCGGGGATGTCCGTACCGGACGTGCTCGTGTCGGACCCGCTCATGCGAGGGCCGCCGTCGTGTCGGCGTTCACCAGGTCGGCGTTGATGTGGGCGCCGGCCATCGCCCCGGCCGCGGCGGACGCCCCGACCTGCGCGGACGCGTCGGCGGTGTTGCCGGCCACCCACACGCCGGGCACCTCGGTGGTCCCGGCCGTACCGGTCACGACGTGGCGGCCCATCCCGTTCGGCAGGTCCTGCAGCGGCAGCCCAAGGTCTTCGAGGCCCTCGGTGCGCGGCAGCATGGTGGTCGCGACGGCGAGCACGCGGCGGGCCACGAGCTGCCCGTCGTCGAGCCGGACGCCCGCGATGCCGCCGCCGTCCGCAGCTGCCACCTCGGCGACGAGGGCGTCGACGACGCGGATGCCGCGGGCCGCGAAGCGGGCCCGCGCGTCATCGTCGAGGGTGGTGCCGTGCGTGAAGTAGACGAGGTCGTCGGTGAGCTGGCGGAACAGCAGCGCCTGGTGGACGGACATCGGCCCTGTCGCCAGCACGCCGATCGGCTCGTCGCGGACCTCCCAGCCGTGGCAGTACGGGCAGTGCACCACGCCGTGGCCCCAGTGCTCGGCCAGGCCGGGGACGTCGGGCAGCACGTCGCGCAGGCCGGTGGCGACCAGGAGGCGACGGGCGTGCAGGGTGGCGCCGTCGGCCAGGGTGACGGTGAAGCGGGGGTCGCCGTCGGCGGCCGGTTCGGCCGCGGCCGCCTTGATCACCTCGCCGGACAGCACCGTGCCGCCGTAGCCGCGGACCTCGGCCCGGCCGCGTTCCAGCAGCTCCGCCGGGGGAGTGCCGTCCAGGCCGAGCAGCCCGTGCACCCCCTCGGCGGGTGCGTTGCGCGGGGTGCCGCTGTCGATCACGACCACGGAGCGGCGGGACCGGGCGAGCATCAGCGCGCCGTTCAGCCCGGCCGCGCCGCCGCCGATCACCACGGCGTCGACGGTCTCGTCCGGTAGCCCCGCGGTGGGCGTTGAGCTGGTTGCAGGCATGTCTGGTTTCCCTTTCGTGGCGCGGCCCTTGGTGGCGGGCCGGACGCGAACGACGCTAGCTCTCTATTGCCAAGAAGGCATAGAATCTTGCCCATGACGCAAGAAACTGGTGAGCTGGACAGCCTGGTGCGCAAGCGCATCCGCGCCCTGCGGGTCGCGCAGGGCTGGTCCCTGGAGGAGCTGGCCACCCGCGCCCGGGTCAGCCAGTCGACGCTCAGCCGCATCGAGAACGGTCAGCGGCGCCTGGCGCTGGACCAGCTCGTCACGCTGGCGCGGGCGCTCGACACGTCGCTGGACCAGCTCGTGGAGACGGCGACGGAGGACGTCGTCATCAACCCGACGGTCGACGGTTCGCACGGCGGGATGCGCTGGTCGATCAAGGCCGAGCCCGGGATGAGCGTCGTCCGGCAGCGCATGACCAGCCCGGCGCCCGACAACCCCGCCCGCATGCGCGCCCACCCCGGCCGCGAGTGGCTCGTCGTCATCTCCGGCACGGCGACCTTGCTTCTCGGCAACCGGCGCATCCGCATCGAGACCAACCAGGCCGCCGAGTTCCCGACGATGCTCCCGCACGCCATCGGCGCGGAGGGCGGACCGTGCGAGATCATCGGCATCTTCGACCGCGACGCGCGGCGGGGCCACCAGCGCGCCGCCGCGGAAACGCCGACGGTTCGGTCCTGACGGCCCTGGCCGGAGAGCCCGGGCGCCGAGCTCCGCGTGCTGCGTGATTGTGCCCGAACCCCCGCCGATATCCGGGCACAATCGCTCGGCCCGTTGCGCGACGTAGTGATTGTGCCCAGAAGAGCAGCGATTTCTGGGCACAATGGCTCGGTGCGGGGCCGGCCGCGTGCGGGTCGGCTCGTGTCACGCGCAGCACAGCGTCCGATATCCGCTAGTCGGCCCGCCGCGGCACGGGCGAGAATCAGCCGGTGACATCCTCTCCACGCTCCGGCGCCCTCGAGTTCTGGTCGGAGCTGCCCAACGACGGCCGCTGGCTCCTGTCCACGGTGATCGTGCAGTTCTTCGGCCGCGGCCTGACGCTGCCGTTCACGATCATCTACCTGCACGAGGTGCGCGGCTTCTCGCTCGGCCTGTCCGGCACGCTCATGGGCCTGATCGCAGTGGTCGGCCTGCTCGTCACCGGTCCGGCCGGGGCGCTCGTCGACCGGTACGGCGCCCGGCGGGTCATGCTCACGGGCCTGTTCTTCGCCGTCGCCGGATACGCGGTGCTCGCCTTCGCGACGGTCCCGGCGGTCGCCGCGCTCGGGCTCGCGCTCTTCGGGGTGCAGCTCGGTGTCGGGTGGCCGTCGGTCAACGCGCTGGTCGCCACCATCGTCGACGGCGACCTGCGCCAGCGGTACTACGGCGTGAACTTCGCGCTGCTCAACCTCGGCGTCGGTGTGGGCGGTGTCGTGGGCGGTCTCGTGGTCGACGTCGAGCGGCCCGAGACCTTCGTGGGGGCGCTCCTGGTCAACGCCGCGACGTTCGTCGTCCCCATCGTCGTGCTCATGGGCCCGCTGCGGCACCTGCACGGCCGGGTCGACCGGCCGGCCGACGACGGCGACGGCGGCAGCAGCGCGGCGGAGGGCTACCTCAGCATCCTGCGCCGGCCCGAGGTGCTCTGGCTCTCCGGGCTGGGGCTGCTCGCGGCGTTCGTCGGATACGGCCAGATGGAGGGCGGGTTCCCCGCCTTCGCGCGCCTGGTGGCAGAGGTCTCGACCCGCGCCATCGGCTTCGCGTTCGTGGTGAACACCGTGGTGATCGTCGCGCTCCAGTTCTGGGTGATGAACCGGGTCAGCGGACGGCGCCGCACCCGGGTGCTCGCGGTCATGGCCGTCGTGTGGGCGACGGCGTGGCTGCTGCTCGGCGTCGCCGGGCTCGTGCCGGGCGGCACCGCGGCCGTCGTCATCGTCCTGGTGTTCCACGGCTTCTTCGGGCTGGGGGAGACCCTCATGCAGTCCGTGCTGCCCTCGCTGACGAACGACATGGCGCCCGCCCACCTGCGCGGCCGGTACAACGCCATCAGCTCGGGGGCTTTCCAGGCCGGCACGATCGCAGGCCCCGTGGTCGCGGGACTCCTGCTCGAACGCGGTTGGGCGGGCGGCTTCATCGGTGTGGTCGTGGCGGGATGCCTCGGGATCATCGCGATGGCGGTCGCCGTCGGCCGGCGCGTTACGCCGGAGGTCGACGGCGTGCGACAGGAGCCGGTGGAATCGGAGCCGGCCTGAGCCGGCCCGCCGACTTTCGTTGCTCTTTTAGCCCACCGCCTCCCAAAGTGGACCCCGGCACACGTTCGTGAGCCAGTGGTCGCGTCCCCCCGCGGGACGCTTGCACCCCGGAGGCAAGAGATGCACAGTCGCATGCCACACCGTCGAACGCCGATCGCTCTCGCAGCGGTCGGCGTTCTCTTTGCAACAGGGGTGAGCGTGACACCCGCGCTCGCGAGCACACCGACACCGACCGAGATCACGCCTGCCCTCACGACCGACGTCCCGGAGCGCGCGGCGGACAAGATCACGCCCGCCGTGCAGAAGCGGCTGGACACGCGGGAGACCGCCGACTTCTGGATCCGGTTCGCCGACACCCCTGACCTGGCACCGGCCAAGGACATCGCCGACTGGGGCGAGCGCGGCCAGTTCGTCTACGACGCCCTGACCAGCACGGCGAAGGTGTCGCAGGCGGACGTCGTCGCCGATCTGAAGGCGGCGGGCGCCGACTACGAGTCCTACTGGATCAGCAACGCGATCCTCGTCGAGAACGGCACCGAGAAGCTGGCGAAGCAGGTCGCCGCCAGCCGCGAGGTCAAGCAGGTCCACGAGCGGTTCGCCGCACAGCCCGTCGAGCCGGTCGAGCGCAAGGCGTCGACCGAGAACGCGCCGCTCGCCACGGAGTGGGGCCTGGACGCCATCGGCGCACCCGACGTGTGGGACATGGGGTTCACCGGCGACGGGATCACCGTGGCCAACATCGACTCCGGCGTCGACGTCGAGCACCCCGCCCTGCTGCAGCACTACCGCGGCTACCTGGGCGAGGGGGAGCTCAGCAACGACTACAACTGGTTCGACGCCAGCGACGCCTGCGACGGCGCGCCCTGCGACGTCGACGCCCACGGCACCCACGTGATGGGCACCATGGTCGGTGACGACGGCGAGGGCAACCAGATCGGCGTCGCACCGGATGCCGACTGGATCGCGGCCAACGGCTGCGCGTCCTGCTCGGACGCGGACCTGCTCGCCTCCGGGCAGTGGATCCTCGCGCCGACGCGGGCCGACGGGTCGGACCCCGACCCGGCCCAGCGCCCGCACATCGTGAACAACTCCTGGGGTCTGACGGAGCCCGGCGCCATCGACGACTTCATGTCCGACGAGATCGCGGCCTGGGAGGCCGCCGGCATCTTCGGCGCGTGGGCGGCGGGCAACGCGGGCGAGGTGGGCTGCCAGTCGACGTCGTCCCCCGGGGCCAACGTCGCGACCTACGCGGCGGGCGCGTTCGGCGAGAACGGTGACATCGCCGGCTTCTCCTCACGCGGGCCGGGGGCGGACGGCGAGACGAAGCCGAACCTGTCCGCGCCCGGCGTGGACGTGCGGTCCTCCGTACCCGGCGGCGACTACGAGGAGTTCAGCGGGACGTCCATGGCGTCACCGCACCTCGCGGGCGCTGTGGCACTCCTGTGGAGCGCCGCGCCGGTCCTGGTCGGCGACATCGAGGCCACCAAGGAGCTCCTGGACGGGACCTCCACCGACGTCGCCGACGACTCCTGTGGCGGCATGCCCGCCGACAACAACGTGTGGGGCGAGGGCAAGCTCGACGTGCAGGCGCTGGTCAGCAACGCGCCGATCGACGGTTACGGCTTCCTCGCGGGCACGGTCACGGGGCCGGACGGCAAGCCCGTCGCCGGGGTGCGGGTCACCGCGGGCGAGCGTTCCGACACCACCGACGCCGAGGGTGCCTACCGCCTGGGGCTGGAGGAGGGCTCGTACTCCGTCACGGCCTCCGCCTTCGGGTTCCTGGACGCGACGGCGCAGGCGGACATCGTCGAGGACGAGACGACCACGGTGGACCTCGCCCTGAAGGCCGCGCCGACCACCACGGTGAGCGGTACCGTCACCGACGGTTCCGGGCACGGCTGGCCGCTCGACGCCAAGGTCACCGTGCGGGGCGCACCGAGCAGCGTCGTGGCGTGGACCGACCCGTTCACCGGGAAGTACTCGATCAAGCTGCCGCAGAAGGCCACGCACACGCTGGTGGTCGAGCCGGCCGTGACCGGGTACGCCACGTTCACGCAGGCCGTCGAGGTGGGTACGAAGCCGACGTCGGCCGACGTCGCGCCGCTCGTGCTCGGCGAGTGCACCGCCGCCGGTTACGCCATGACCGGCGCGGGCGCCGGGGTCGAGGAGTTCGAGTCCGGCGACGTGCCGGAGGGCTGGACCGTCGAGGACCTGGCGGGCAGCGAGCAGGTCTGGACGTTCGACGACCGCTTCGAGTACGGCAACCAGACCGGCGGTGAGGGCCTGTTCGCCGAGGTGAACAGCGAGGGCTACGGCGAGGGCGGGGTGCAGGACACGACGCTCACGTCACCGGCGTACGACCTGAGCGACCTCGACGCGCCGCTCCTGACCTTCGACCAGGCCCTCTTCTCGTTCGGCGAGTTCGCCGACGTCAGCTTCAGCACCGACGGCGGCGAGACCTGGGAGACGGTACTGCACCAGACGTCCGAGGCCTTCGGGCGCACGGTCGTCGCCCTGTCCGGCGCCGCCGGTGAGTCCGACGTGCGGGTCCGGTTCCACTACGGTGACGCCGAGTGGGCCGGGTTCTGGCAGGTCGACAACGTCTCGGTCGGCGCGTGCCTGCCGGTCGCCGGCGGCCTCGTCGCCGGGATCGTCCGGGACCTCAACACCGGCGACGGTGTCAACCGCGCGACGGTGACGGCAGGGAAGCAGAGCACGAAGACGCTGGACCCGGAGAGCCCCAAGGTGGGCGCCGGGTACTACTCGCTCTTCTCGCCGAAGGTCGGTGAGCGGGAGATCCGTTTCGCGGCCAAGGACTACCGGTCGAAGAAGGTACCGGTGACGGTCGTCGCCGACGCCGTCGTCCGGAAGGGCGTGAAGCTCGCGGCCCCGCTCCTGACGGTCTCGCCGGAGACGATCTCCCGCGAGGTCCGCATGGGCGGCACCAGGTCGGGCACGTTCACCGTGACGAACGAGGGCACCGCGCCGGCGGACGTCGAGGTGGCGCCCGCGTCGTCCGACTTCGAGATCCTCGGGTCGACGGGTGGAACCGGTGTCATCAAGGGCGCCGTCGGCGAGACGACCGAGGTGGGCACGGCCGCGCCGTCGGGCAAGGCCGGCACGGCCGGGAAGAGCCCGAAGGACGGCGACCGGCTGGCTCGCAACGGGACGAAGGACGGCCCGGCGGTGACGCCGGCCGCGCCGCCGTCGCTCCTCGCGGAGGGGACGACCATCACGCACTCCTCGTCGCAGGACATCGCGCCGGACAACTCGGCGGCCTGCATCGGTGAGCAGACGCAGTGGTTGCGGACGTTCACCCTGGAGGACTTCGAGATCGAGGGCGAGTTCTCCGTGACGAACGTGTCCTTCGGTGTGGAGACCGTCGAGTCGACCGCCGAGGTGACGGTCAACCTGTACGAGCTCGACGGGGACCTCGTCTACGACAACATGACCCTGCTGGGCACGTCCGACGTCACCCTCGAGCCCCAGCAGCTCACGATGGTGGACGTGCCGGTCGCCGGTGTCGCACCGGCGGGCAGCACGCTCGTGGTCGAGGTCGTCGGGCACGCGGGTGGCGTGTTCTTCATCGGCTCGAACGCCGAGCCGGAGACCGCGCCGTCGTACATCGCGAGCGAGGCGTGCGGCAACGCCGAGCCCGCCACCACCGAGGAGGTCGGCTTCCCCCGCATGCACACGGTGCTGAACGTGACCGGCGAGACCACGGTCGAGGTGCCGTGGCTCGACGTGCAGCCGCCGTCGTTCAGGCTGAACCCGGGCGCGTCAGCGACGGTGCAGGTGGACATGGACAGCAGCCGTGTCGACCAGCCGGGTACCTACACGTCGGCCGTCGTGGCCAACGGCAGCACGCCGTACGCCGAGCCGCGCACGCGGGTCTCGCTGACGGTGACCCCGCCCGCGACCTGGGGCAAGATCGCCGGCACGGTCACGGGAGTGACCTGTGACGACGAGACGGTCCCGCTCGAGGGAGCGTTCGTGGTCATCGACGGGTCCGAGCACGACGTCACGCTCGTCACCGGTCCGGACGGCGGCTACGCCCGCTGGATGGGGATCTCGAACAACCGGCTGACGCTGCTCAGCTCGGCGACGGGGTACCCGCCGGAGTCGAAGAACGCGCGCATCATCAAGGGACAGACGGTGGTGCACAACTTCGAGCTGAACGAGCACTGCGGCTAGTCGGAAACACTTGATCCGTAACACCTAGTCCGCTCCGAGAACACTCTTGGGCATGGTTCCAGCTCCGGAACCATGCCCAAGAGTGTTCGGGGGTCTCGGCAGGCCCGACCAGCGAGGGCCGGGTGGCTACCGGGTCCCGACCGTGTGGTGCCTGGCCCGGAACCCGAGCACCTGCTCGGCGGCCGTGAGGTCGTAGGGCACCGCACGCCCCTCGATCGGCCGGCGCACCGGAGTGTCCGGGTGGTACCGGCGCAGCAGGTCGGCGGTGGGCTCCGGCACCAGCGTCTCCGGGGCCGCGACATGGATGACGACGGCGCCGTCGGCGGCGCAGCCGAGTGCGAGCCAGGCCGCCTCAGCGGCGTCGCGCGTCTCCAGGTAGGCCCACAGGCTCCCCGCGCCGACCGCCGGGTCCTTCGCCACGGCGTCCGCGTACTCGGGGAGCCGCTCGTCGGTGCCCCCGATGAACGGGTACCGCAGCGCGACCACGGGCATCCCGTAGCGCCGCGCCATCATGTCGGCGGTGAGCTCGTCCGCCCGCTTCGAGAGGGCGTACGCGTCGGCGGCCTGGTCGGGCGTGTCCTGGTCGACGGGCACGTAGACCGGGTGCAGCTCCCGCCCCGCGAACGGGAGGCCTGAGGCGGCCTGGCTGCTCGCGATCACCGCGCGGCGGACGCCGGCGCGCCCCGCCGCGTCGAGCACGGTGAACGTCGACAGCGTGTTGGTCCCGAAGACGACCTCCGGCGGGTCGTCGAGCGGCGTCGGGATGGCCGCGAGATGGATGACGCCGTCGGCCCCCTCCATCGCCCGCGCCGCCACCTCCGGCGACCGGGCGTCGCCCACGACGACGCGGTCGGCGGGCAGACCGCCCGGATCGTCCAGGACCAGCGCGGTGGCCGGCACCGACTCCCTGGCGAGCACGTCGAGGACCGCGCGGCCGATGCGGCCTGCGGCTCCGGTGACCAGTACACGCTGAAACCGGGTGATGGCGTCCTCCTCGGGTAGCAGTCCGGAGTCATTCTGCCCGTTTTCGGCCGCATTTGGGCGGCC
>NZ_JBHXBG010000189.1:0-10060 GCF_042726755.1 Promicromonospora sp. NPDC060271
GCGCGGCGGGGGGGGGCGGGGGGGGGGGGCCCCCCCCCCCCGGGGGGGGGGGGGGGGGTGGGTGGTGTTCAGAGGCTGTGTGCGGTGATGTCGCCCTGGGTGGTGGTCGCGTGGATCTGCACCTCGGGGGTGCCGGTGTTCTTGAGGGTGTTCTCGATCCGGCCCATGGAGGTGCCGGCGTCCAGCGAGGCGGACACACCGGGGGTGACGCCGACGGTCACGTTGCCGGCCTGGGTGGTCAGCACGACCTTGCCGTGGGCTGCCTCGGTGAGGGTGATGTCGCCCTGCAGGGTGCTGATCTGTCCGGGACCGTTCAGACGACCAACGACGATGTCACCGGCCTGGGCGGTGAGCTTCACGGTTGCTGCCTCGTCGAGCTTGATCTCGCCGTAGGCCTCGTGGGCGACGTCGCCGAACCGGCCCACGCCCCGCAGCTCGGCGGTAGCCGCCTTGCCCTGGACGTTGGAGCCGGCGGGAAGCTGGACGGTCACCTCGATGGTCCCGGAGGCGCCGAGGACCTCGTGCTTGACCGGTGTCGTGATCCGCAGGACACCGTCGGCGTGCTCGACGGTCGTGCGCTGCGCGGCCTGCACGTCGCGGCCCTTGGTGGCGTCCGCGGGGAGGACCTCGACCACGGTGTCGGTCCGGTCGGCGGCGATCAGCCGGACCCGGGCGGCGGGGATGTCCAGGACGGTGGTGATCGGGTTCGGGGTGTCGAAGGTCTGCATGGTGTCCAGCTCCTGTGCTCGGTAGCGCTCTTACTTTCTGATATCGGAAACGCTACGTTGCGTTCGCTGATCAGGCAACACTGTTGTTGCGTTGAATACCTGTTTGTGCAGGTCAGACTCAATAAATCGTTGCGCACCGCCAAGAATTAACGCAACACGGCTGCCAGGTTACGTTGCACTGGCCAGAACTGAACGCTATTCTGAGGGTCCGCACGAGCACCGAGGAGATCGCTATGCCGGGTGGCAGGCTCACCAAGCAGGAACGTCAGCAGATCGCACTGGGGCTGGCCGACGACCTGCCCTACGCGGAGATCGCGCGACGGCTCGACCGGCCCACCTCGACGGTCACCCGCGAGGTGCTACGCAACGGCGGTCCCGTCGACTACCGCGCCGACCTGGCCCACCGGGCGGCCGAGCGTCGCGCCCACCGGCGCAAGCAGACGACACCCCGCGGGCAGGAGGCGCTCCCCCAGGCTCACGGACGCGACGCCGAGGCGGTGCGCGAGTTCGAGGAGTCCTTCACCACCCTCTTCATGCAGTCGGGCGTGCCCCGCATCGGCGCCGGAGTGCTGACCTGCCTCCTCACCGCCGACGCGGGCAGCGTCACGGCGGCCGAGCTCGCCCAGCGCCTGGACGTGAGCCCCGCCTCCGTCTCCAAGGCGATCTCGTTCCTCGAGGGCCAGGGCCTCGTGCGCCGCGAGCCCGGCGAGGGTCGCCGCGAGCGCTACGTCGCCGACAACGACGTCTGGTACCAGTCGATCATCGGCACCGCACAGTCCAACGCCGAGCTCGCCAAGTCCGCACGACAGGGTGTCAGCGTCCTCGGCCGCGGCACTCCGGCGGGCGAACGGCTCGAGAACATCGCGCGTTTCATGGACTTCATCAGCGAGAGCCTCGTGCGGGCGGCTGCGCAGGCGCGCGAGATCCTCCACACGAAGTCCGGGACCCCCTCGGACGACCCGTCCTGAGCGCCGGTCCCGACCAGCGGGTCAGGCGTCGTTCGAGCCCGTCCGGTCGATGATCAGCGGCGACAGCTCCGCCGGGACGTCTTCGATACCCGGACCGCCGCTCTGGAGCCACTCGCGGAGCCGGGCTGTCGGCTCGTCGCCGGCGAGACGCTCGAACCACACGGGCCTGCCGGCGGCGGCACGCCCGGCGCCACTGGGGCGCGCGACGACGACGTCCCCGCGCTCACATTCATCCAGGCACTCGGACAGGGTCAGGCGCGCGACACCGCCGGCGTCCAGTCGGCGCAGCCGGCCGAGCTGCCCGCCTGGTACGTCGTTCTCGCCCAGCGTCTCTCCGGCGCAGAGGCTGCACGCCGTCAGCCCGGGGATCGTCGTGGCGGAGCGAACCGGTGGAGTCTCGAGCACCACCGGATCATACCCCCTGCCCGTATCGACATACCCACCGGAGGTATGACATGGGCCACATGCGCCGAAGGTTGAACTGGATACCCCATGGGGGTACGAATCTCCCGTGGCCACACGGCCGCGGTCCGCCGGGTCCCCGACGGATGCCGTACCTCCCGGTAAGGAGCAAGCCATGTCACAGGCATCAACCCAGCGCCCGGCCAGACGCTGGCAGGCGCTGGGCCTCATCGCCCTGGCCCAGTTCATCGTCATCATGGACACCTCGATCATCGGCGTCGCGCTGCCGAAGATGCAGCAGGACCTCGGGTTCTCCCAGGAGAACCTGTCGTGGGTCTTCAACGCCTACGTCGTCACCTTCGGCGGCCTGCTGCTGCTCGGCGGGCGCCTCTCGGACCTCTTCGGCGCGCGCCGGATCTTCAGCCTCGGCTGGATAGTGCTGCTGGCCGGATCGCTGGTCGCCGGCCTTGCCCAGGAGCCCGTCGTGGAGCTCGTCGGACGCGCGTCGCAGGGCGTCGGCGCCGCGCTGATCGCGCCGTCGGCCCTGACGCTCCTCATGCTGGTCTTCGGCCCGACGCCGCAGGACCTGCCCAGGGCGTTCGCCTTCTACGGCGCCGCGGCACCCGCCGGAGGCACTGCCGGGGTCTTCCTCGGCGGCCTGATCACCGAGTACGCCTCATGGCCGTGGGTCTTCTACATCAACATCCCGATCGCCCTGGTCGCGCTGGTCGCGGCCTCGGTCCTGCTGCCGGCGGGCGCCGCATCGCGCGGCTCGGTCGACGTCGTAGGGACGCTGCTGGCGACCGGCGGGCTCGGCGGCGCCGTCTTCGCCATCGTCCGCGCGCCCGAGGTCGGCTGGGGTGCGCCCGCCACGTGGGGCGTCCTGATCGGCGCGATCGCCGCGCTGCTGGTCTTCGTCGCCGTCCAGGCGAAGAAGCGCGAGCCGCTCGTGCCGCTGTCGATCTTCCGTGCGCCGAACCTCGGCGCCGCGAACCTCGCGCAGCTCCTGCTCGGCGCGGCCTGGGTGCCGATGTGGTTCTTCCTGAACCTGTACCTCCAGCAGGTGCTCGGTTACTCGGCCTTCCCGTCCGGTGCGGCACTCCTGCCGATGACCGCGCTGATCATGATCGGCATGATCGCCCTCGCACCGCGGGTCACGGCACGGTTCGGCGCCAAGGCGACGACGGTGACCGGCATGGCCGTCCTGGCGGCGGGCCTGTTCTGGCTCTCGTTCATCCGCGCCGACGGCAGCTTCTGGATCGACGTGCTGCCTGCCTCGCTGCTGGCCGCGCTGGGTATGTCACTGGCGTTCATCCCCTCGCTGAACACCGCCATCGCCAGCGCCAAGCCGGAGGAGGGTGGCCTCGCCTCCGGCATCGTCAACACGAGCTACCAGATCGGCTCCGCGCTCGGCCTGGCGGTCGTGACCGCCCTGGCCGCGTCGTACGGCGCGAACCAGGGCGGTGACGCCGCGGTGCTCACGACCGGCTTCTCCGCGGCGTTCGTCGCCGCAGCGGTGGTCGCTCTCGTCGGGGCCGTCCTGGCGACGGCGACCCTGCGGGCCACCGCGCCAACGCAGGCGACGGCCGACGTCGCGGCTTGACCCGTTCGCGGACGCCCACGGGTGCCTGACGAGTACCCGGGGGGGTTCCGGCCGTGTCAGCCGCGTCGCGCCGATCCGACACCGGACGCCCTTCGGGAACGTCGAAGGCCGCTGACCTGCTCTTTCGAGCGGTTCAGCGGCCTTCACCGGGTGGAGCTAGGGGGATTCGAACCCCCGACCTCTTCATTGCGAACGAAGCGCGCTACCAACTGCGCCATAGCCCCTCGGACTGCAGAAGAGTAGCACTTCAACTCAGGTGATCCGCAACTTCTTCCGGTGTCGCGCGGGTCACGGACACGTGGCCCGCGCGACCTGGACCGGCGACATCACCCCGCCGCCCGGCGTCGCGCCAGGATCTCCTCCAGCGGCTTGCCCAGCGTCTCGGACTTCATGCGCGGCGGCTCGCCCCGCAGGAGCTCGTCCTCGGTGACCGGGTCGGCGCCGGCCCGGGCGGAGCCGGACACGGGGATCGACGGCGGCAGCACCGCACCGGACCCGGGCTGCCGACCCGCCGTCGGACCCGAAGATGCCGCCGGGCCCCTGGACGCCGTCGACGAGGCCGGAAGTGCCGCCGGCTGCCGCTGCGGCGCCGCCGGCTTGGTCACGTAGGTGGGCAGCGGGACAGGGACCGGGTCCCAGGCACGCCCGCTCGGCGGCTCCTCCCGCTTCGCCGGCTCCGCTACCGGATCCTCCGCCTGCGCCTCGTCCTCGACGGGCACCTCGATGACCTTCGGCTGCGCCGGGCCGTCGAGGATCTCGTCGAGCACGTCCTTGCGGACGACCCGTGGGATCGCCTGCGTCTGCGTGCTCGAGCCGTGGATCGCCAGGCCGGTGACCTGCGCCCGGTTTCGCGGCGCGTAGGGCCCGCCGTTCGCGAGGACGCGAGCCTGTGTGGCACGCTGCCTCGCCGCCCGCACGGTCGCCTGCCACCGGGCGTCCGCCCGCCGTGCCGCCCGGGCCGCACGGCGACCCAGGAACAGCACGAACAGCAGCATCGCGGACGGCGCGACCGCCGTGCCCCAGTGCAGCCGGTCGAGTCCGACGAGCACCCAGGCGACGATGCTGCACACCAGCAGGAAAGCGGAGACGATGAGACGACGCCGGGCACGCGCGGCCCGCCGCGCACGCCGCTCGACCCGGCGGATGCGCTCCGCCGTCAGCGGGCGGCCACGGACCATGATCTGGAGCGGGTGCCCCTTCGGGGTCGGGCGGGCGACGCGCGGCACACCCTGCCCGGTCCCCCGCGGCTTGCCGTCAGTAACCATCGCCCCTCCTTTCCGTCCGGAGCCACTCATCGCGACGATGCGCAGCCCTGCCGAGAACCGGTCGGGCACCCGCGAGTCCGCGAGCTCTGACCGGTAACGCACCAGGCTTGGCAGCCAATAGCCCAGCCACAGGACGAACAGCGCCGCGGCTGTCAGTCCTGCAGTCGATTCCACGACACGACGTTAGGCGAGCATCGCCGCGCCCAGCGGCACCACGCGCGGCGTGTCCTGCCGTCAGGGCGCGTCCCGCAGGCGCTGCCAGCGCGCCAGCAGCCCCTCAGGGACCTCCTCGCGGGTGACGGCGAAGGTTCGGTGGTCCCGCCACTGACCCTGGATGTGCAGGAAGCGCTCACGCACGCCCTCGTCCCGCAGCCCGAGCTTCTCGACCACACGAAGGCTCGGCTTGTTCTCGGGCCGGATGTTGATCTCGATGCGGTGCAGCCCCAGGAAGAACGCGTAGTCGGTCGCCATCGCGACGCCCGTGGGGATGACGCCCCGACCGGCGACGCTCTCGCTCACCCAGTAGCCGATGCTCGCCGAGCACATCGATCCCCACGTGATGGAGGAGACCGTCAGCTGCCCCACGAGGGCGCCGTCGAGCTCGACGCCGAACGGGAGCGACGTCCCTGCGCGGGCCTGCGCGGAGAGCGAGCGCACGTACTCACCGAACGTCGAGGCGATGTACCGGTTCGCACCGGGCGCCGTCGCCTCCCAACGCTCCAGCCAGGCCGCGTTCTCGGCCCGGAGCCTGGACCAGTCGGTCGCGTCCCGCCGACGGAGAGGGCGCAGCACTACCGCACCTGCCGACGTGTCCTCGCGCAGCGTCACCGGCCATGGCTTGGCCACCGTCCACCCCTTAACAAACTTTCCCGTCGTGCCTTCTGGCACGTCCGACTTGCTCGACGGCATCATCGTTCGCCCCTTGCCACGTCCCAAGACGAATCCCGGCGTTGGAGCGGGTCTACCACGCTCGGTGGTGCAGGACCCGTCGAGCAGCCGCTCGGTCATGTTCTCGCCTTCTTCGTACGCTGTTCGTAACAATCTTGTCTCGGAGTCTTGGCACAATAGCGGTCATGAGCGGCATCTCTGTTCCGACGCCACAGCCTTACCCCGTCACACCCGGGATGGAGACGCGTGACGCCAAGGAAGAGCTTCGCCGCGCGATCCGTGCGCAACGCGGCCATCGGTCGGCCAGGCAACGGGCCCAGGCGGCCGAATCGCTAGCGGACATCATCGAGTCAATTCCCGACGTTCGCGACGCGGGCTGTGTTGCGGCGTACGCGGCGCGGAGCGCCGAGCCCGGCATGCTGCCGCTCCTGGACCGCCTCATGGACCGCGGGGTCCGCGTGCTGCTCCCCGTGCTCGGGGCCGGGCTGGCCCGCGACTGGGCCGACTACACCGGCTCGCACGACCTCCTCGAACGTGCGCCGGGCCGTCCGCCCGAGCCCGGCGGCGCCACGCTGGGCACCGACGCCATCAAGCTGGCCGACGTCGTCCTGGCGCCGGCTATCGCCGTCGACACCCGTGGGGTGCGGCTGGGGCAGGGCGGCGGCTGGTACGACCGTGCGCTCACGCACCTGCGGCCGGGGGCGAAGGTGATCGCCGTCGTCTTCCCGGAAGAGGTGTACGACGCCGCGGACCACCCGCTCCCGCTCGAGGAGCACGACATCCGCGTGGACGCCGTCGCGACGACGACCGACTGGCGCCTGCTCGGCGGGAGCTAGAACCCGCCTCCCGCCGAGCAGGCGGCCTGCCTCACGGGGTGAGGGTCAGCTCGTCCTCCTGCGCGGCGGTCACCGCCTCGGGGCTGGACGGCCACGGGAAGGTCTCGCCCGTCGCCCAGGCCTCGAGCTGGTCGTCGTAGTGCGCGGACGCCGGGTGCGCGGACGTGCCGGTCACCACGACCCAGGTGGAGGCGTCGAGGTCCGCGAGGTCGACGACCATGCGCATCGACGGGCCGCTCGTCACGTCGAAGCTGCCGCTGGAGGCGTCCCACGCGGTGGCGTTCACCACAGAGGTTCCGCCACCGACCTTGACCGGCGCCGGGTTCATGTACGCGGCCAGCGGCGTCGGGATGCTCGGCCCGCCGAGCACGAGGTGCTGCAGCTTGAGCTGGTGGAGCGTGCCCCACTCCCAGTCGCTGGTGTCCTTGCCCAGCTCGACCGTGAGGTCCTGGCGTGCGCTGACCAGCGCCTCCGTGAGCACCTGGTCGCGGCTCTCCACGACCGCGACCGTCGAGTTGTCGTCCCAGAACTCGTCGTCCGGTTCGTCGAGCATGCCCTGGATCACGGCGAGCCAGCGGCTGCCGCCGTCGGGCCACATGGGCTGCGGCAGCTCGTCGTTGAACGTGATCTCCAGGAGGTTGCGCCACACCGCCGCGAAGTAGGCGGCAGCCGCCGAGTCCGGGTCCATGGAGTAGTCGTCCCACTCGTCCAGGAGCTTCTGGCCGTCCGAGTCGTAGCCGGCCGGCAGCTCGACCTCGCGCAGCACCGGCACCAGGGTCTCGGCGAACACGCTCCACTGGTCCATCTGGAACTCCGACATGTCGGCGGCCGTGAGCTTGCGGCCCTCCGCGATGCGCTGGCTGATGAGCTTGCGGATCCGTTCCGACCGGTACCCGTAGTCCCAGTCGCGGGTGATGAACGGCCCGGACCCGCTGGGCAGGACCGCCTGGTTGGCCGCGACGATGAACCCTTCCTTCGGGTCGACGACGCCGGGCATCTGCTCAGGGGCCACGTAGCCGGTCCAGTCGTAGCGGGCGTCCCAGCCCGGGCGCGGCCAGGAGCCGTCGGACTCCACGGCGCCGGGGATGCTGGCGCGCACCGGGATCTTGCCGGGCGCCTGGTAGCCGATGTGGCCGTCCGTGGTGGCGAAGACGATGTTCTGCGACGGGACCTCGAACTTCGCGGCCGCGGCCTTCATGTCCGCAGGGGTCTTCGCACGGTTCATCTCGAACACGGCGTCGGCGGTGCGGCCCGGCTTGAGCGCGGTCCACTGCAGCGAGATCTCGTACTGACCGCTCTGCTCCTCGGTCGGTGAGCTGCGCACGGCGTCCATGGTGGCCTCGTCCATGACGGACGAGATGATCGGGCCGTGCACGGTCCGCCGGACCTCCAGGTCGACCGGGCTTCCGCCGTCCACCCGGATCACCTCGGTCTCCTTGTCCATCTCGACCCACTCGTCTACGCCGCGCAGGTACGTATCGTTGCGGACCCGCTCGATGAAGAAGTCGGTGACGTCGGCGCCCATGTTCGTCAGGCCCCAGGAGATGTCCGCGTTGTGGCCGATGATCACGCCGGGGAAGCCGGAGAAGGAGAACCCGGAGACGTCGAAGGGGCACTCCGGGCCCACCTGGTTGCAGTGCAGGCCCACCTGCGCCCAGATACCGGGGGCCGCGAGGTCGAGGTGCGGGTCGTTCGCCAGGAGCGGCTTGCCCGACTCCGTGTACTGGCCGGACACCACCCACGAGTTCGAGCCGGTGCCCTCGCCGCGCGCGATCTGTACCGGGACGGCGTCCAGGGCCCGCTGCGCGGACTCCACTGCCTCCGTAAGGTGCGGGCTCTCGTAGGCGTGCCCGGTGGCCGACATCGTCTGGGTCGCCTGGGTCTGCTGCGTCGCCTGCGTGGCCCCCGCCTCGGCGGGGTCCAGGATCGGCGCGTTGCCGGTGGCCGAGAACGCCGGGAACAGCTCGTTGACTCGCGCCGCGTCCTTGTCGAGCGTGCCGTAGGCCAGAGCCCGGTCCAGCTCGTCGTCGTAGTTGCTGCGCAGGTCCCAGGCCATGGCCTTGAGCCAGGCCAGCGAGTCGATCGGGGTCCACGTCTCCGGCTCGTTCACCTCGACGCTGACGTCGAGCACCGTGTACTCGAACGCGGTCTCGGCGGGGCTGCGGTTCTTGAGGTAGGCGTTGACGCCGTCCGCGTACGCCTGCAGGTACTGCCGCGTCGTGTCGTCGAGGATGTTGAACTCCTCCTCCGCGACGTGGCGCCAGCCGAACGTGCGGGTGACCATGTCCGCCTGGATCGCGTCGGCGTTGTTGCCGACGAGCTCGGCCAGACGGCCCGCGGTCACGTGCCTGCGGTAGTCCATCTCGAAGAAGCGGTCCTGCGCGTGCACGTAGCCCTGCGCGCGGAACAGGTCCTCCGCCGAGTCGGCGTAGATCTGCGGGACGCCCTGGGCGTCGCGGCTGACGCGCACGTCGGAGCTCAGTCCCTCGACCTGGATCTCCCCGGAGTACTCCGGCAGCGGCCGGCGTGCGGTCAGCCAGGCGAAGGTCGTCAGAGCGACGAGGACGAGCACCATGATGACGGCGGTGCCGACGATGAACTGGCGGACACGAGTGGTGCGAGTCCGACGGGGCTTGGTCGGTACCGCACCGTCGGAGGTTGCTGTTTCGGCGGGCTCTACGGGCTCGGCGGCAGTGGTCGCGGACACGCACTGGAGACTACCGCCCGCCCCTGTCCTTGCGTGAACGGGCCGGAGTGAACACACGGCGTGAACACACGCGGGAGGTCCAGGGACTATCCCCCACCACGGGGCCGTTACTATTGGCACTCGGAAACCCCGAGTGCCAGAGCCGGTTCCAGTGAGCGCGCGACGCTCCGCCCGGCCTGATGTTCAAGAGGAGTGCACGTGCCCACCTACGCGTACCGGTGTGCCGACTGCGGCCACGCGTTCGACATCCACCAGGAGTTCAGCGACTCTTCGCTGACCGTCTGCCCCGAGTGCCAGGGCAAGCTGCGAAAGGTGTTCAGCTCTGTGGGCGTCACCTTTAAGGGCTCCGGCTTCTACCGCACGGACTCGCGCAGCACGTCGACGACCAGCACCGTGAAGCCGGGCAAGTCTGAGTCCTCCTCCGGCTCGTCGAGCGCTTCGTCCGCGGACAGCTCCGGGTCGTCGTCCTCGTCGTCGGGGTCGTCGGGCTCTTCCGGTTCGTCCGCGACCTCCGGATCGTCGTCGAGCGGGTCGAGCACGTCGAAGGCCGCCTCCGCCTGATCCCGCGGCCCTTGTTCGGTCCGTTGCTCGCCCTTGCGTGGTGAGTGCGGTGCTCGTCGCTGAGGTCGGCACTTGGCATCGAGGTCGGTCCAGCCCTGGACC
>NZ_JBHXBG010000190.1:0-10050 GCF_042726755.1 Promicromonospora sp. NPDC060271
CGGGGGCTTTCGCCCCCCCGCTCGTGGCCTCCCCGGCCCCGCGGCGTTGCCGGCCCGCCAGTCGGCCCCCGACATATTCCCCCCGCCCCTCCCGGCCCGGCCCGACCCCGTCCAACCCGGGCCCAGTCGGCTCTGGGTGAACTTGTCGACTTCACCCAGGTTTCTCCTATAATAGTTTCCCATGGACGATAGGTCCTGGATACGATCCTGCTCGGCCATCGACAACGATGCGGTAGCCCCGAGGCCGCCTCATCGCCCCTCGGGACTGCCCATGTCACGAGGGGATAGGTGGACTGCGGATGGATTCGCACGAGCATCTGAGGACTGTCGTCGAACTCCTGCGCCGACGTGCACAGGAGGAGCCCAACCGGGTGGGGTACCGGTTCCTGACGCCCGTTCGGGGCGCCGAGCCCGAAGACGTCGCAATGACCTACGGCGAGCTCGACGCGCGAGCGCGCGCGGTCGCCGTCACTCTCTCCGAGTCCGCGGAGCCGGGGGACCGCGTACTCCTGATGACGTCGCCGGGCCTTGACTACGTCGCCTACTTCTACGGGTGCCTGTACGCGGGCCTCGTCGCGGTGCCCGCCTACCCGCCGACCGGCACGCGCCACGCGCACCGGATCGAGTCGATCGCCGAGGACTCGCGGGCACGCATCCTCGTCACGGACGCCGACCTGCCCGAGGGGACCGTCGGCGTGCTGCCCGGCGTCACCGTGCTCGACGTCGGCGGGGCTCCGGTCGACGGCCGGGAGGACGGCTGGCGCCCGCCGGCGATCGACCCGGACGACGTGGCGTTCCTGCAGTACACGTCGGGTTCGACGTCGGCGCCCAAGGGCGTGATGGTGACCCACGCGAACCTGCTGGCCAACTCCGAGACCGCCTGCGAGACGTTCGACATCGGCGCCGACAGCGTGTGCGTCACCTGGGTCCCGCCGTACCACGACATGGGCCTCATCGGCGGGATCGTGTTCCCGCTCTACGGCCGCATGGAGTCCGTGCTCATGGCGCCCACGTCGTTCATCAGGGACCCAGCGGTGTGGCTCCAGGCCATCTCCCGGTACCGGGCCACGCACGGCTCCGGGCCCAGCTTCGCCTACGACCTGTGCGTGCACCGGGTGTCCGACGAGGTCCGGACCCAGCTCGACCTGTCGACCTGGACCCACGCGCTCAACGGCGCCGAGCCGGTCCGCGCCGACGTGCTCGACCGGTTCGCCGAGACCTTCGCGAGCGCGGGGTTCCGCAAGGAGTCGTTCCAGCCGTGCTACGGCCTCGCTGAGGGCACGCTCGTCGTCTCCGGCGCCCGTCCCGGCGGGGAGCCCGTGATCCGGGAGGTCTCCGAGCCCGGTCTCGGCGAGGGCTGGATGCGGCCGCGGTCGGGCGACGAGCCGACCCTCCGGCTCGTCAGCAGCGGCCAGGTCGGGCCAGGCGTCGAGGTGGTGGTGGTCGACGAGACCACCTGGCTGCCGGTCGCCGAGGGCGGCGTCGGGCGCGTCTGGGTACGTGGTGCGGCGGTCGCCGCGGGGTACTTCGACGACGCCGAGCGCACCGCCCGGACGTTCGCCAACCACCTCGCCTCCGGCGACGGGCCGTACCTGGACACGGGCGACCTCGGTGCGCTCGTCGACGGCGAGCTGTTCGTGACCGGCCGGGCCAGCGACCTGATGATCTTCGCCGGCCGCAACGTCTACCCGCAGGACGTCGAGGGGACGAGCACGGAGAGCCACCCGGCCCTCGCGGCGCTGCGTTCCGCGGCGTTCTCGGTCGAGCACGACGGGCGCGAGGTCCTCGTCGTCGTCCAGGAGGTGCCACCCGGACCGCAGAAGGACCCGGACGCACGGCAGGAGATCGCCACGACCGTGCGCAGGGCCGTGCTGCGCGAGCACCAGATCCCGGTCCACGAGCTCGTCCTGGTGCCCCGCCGGAGCCTTCCGGTCACGTCGAGCGGCAAGATCCGCCGGCGCGACACCAAGGCGGCGTACCTCGCCGGCGAGCTGGGCGCTCCCGAGCCGGCCACCTCGGAGGACCGCAACCCCGTCCCCGAACCATCGGCCGGCACGCCCGTCCCAGCGGCCGAGGGAGCGCTCCCACGGACCGCCGCCGAGATCGAGAACCGGATGTGCCACCTGGTCGCCCGGCACAGCGGGCTGGAGCTCGCCCGGGTCGACGCCCAGGCGGACCTCGCCGACCTCGGCCTGGACAGCGTGGGGGCCGTGTCGATCGCGGGAGACCTGTCGGACTGGCTGGGGACCGAGGTTCCCGCGACGTTCGCGTGGGAGCACGGCTCCATCCGCGCCGTGGCCGCGGCACTGGCCGGGGAGTCCCCGCTCTCGGCCCTGGGCACGGCCGCTGCCACGGCCACGGCCCCGGCCACGACCACGACCCCGCTCGCCGAGGCCCCAGTCCTCGGACGCGCGCCGGTCACCGCCGGGACGGCCGACCCATGGACCGAGCCCATCGCGGTCGTCGGCATCGGCTGCCGCTTTCCCGGCGGCGTGCAGGGCCCCGAGGCGTTCTGGGACCTGCTCGTCCAGGGGCGGTCCGGCGTCGTCGACGTACCGGAGGACCGGTGGGACCTCGGGTCCGTCTACGACGCCGACCCCGGCGCGCCCGGCCGCACCTACTCGCGGCACCTCGGCGCCCTGGACGACGTGCGCCGGTTCGACGCGGGCCTCTTCGGCATCCCCGACGCCGAGGCGGTCAAGATCGATCCGCAGCACCGTCTGCTGCTCGAGACGGCCTGGGAGTCGCTCGAGGACGCCGGCATCGCGCCCGACTCCCTCCGGGGCAGCCGGACCGGCGTGTTCGTCGGCATGAGCGGGTCCGACTACGAGCGGCTGACGCTGCGCTCGGGCGACCCGACGCAGATCGACGCCTACACGGCGACGGGCAGCGCCGGGAACTTCGGCGCCAACCGGATCTCGTACGCCCTCGGGCTCACCGGGCCGAGCCTCGTCGTCGACACGGCCTGCTCGTCGTCGCTCGTCGCCGTGCACCTCGCGGTGCAGAGCCTGCGGTCCGGGGAGGTCGACGCGGCCCTGGTCGGCGGGGTCAACCTCGTGCTCACCCCGGACTCGACGGTGGCGCTCTCCCAGGGCCGGATGCTCTCCCCGGACGGGGCGTGCAAGGCGTTCGACGCCTCCGCCGACGGGTACGTACGCGGCGACGGGTGCGGTGTCGTCGTGCTGCGCCGCCTGTCCGACGTCGGCCCCGCCGACCGCGTCGTCGGCGTGATCCGCGGCTCCGCCGTGAACCAGGACGGCCGGAGCAACGGGCTCACGGCACCGAGCGGCAACGCCCAGCAGGCAGTGGTCCGGGCCGCACTGGACGCCGCGCGGGTCGCGCCGGACGAGGTCGGGTACGTCGAGGCGCACGGGACCGGGACGCCGCTCGGCGACCCGATCGAGGTCCGGGCGCTCGCCGCGGCCCTCGGCACCGCCGACCGCCCGCGGCCCCTGCCCATCGGCTCGGTCAAGACCAACATCGGGCACCTGGAGGCCGCCGCGGGGATCGCGGGCCTGCTCAAGGTGCTGCTCGCCGTCGAACGCGGGACGATCCCCAGGCACCTCAACCTCACGAGGCCCAGCCCGCACATCGCGTGGGACGAGCTCGGCGTGACGGTGCCGGGGAACAACGTCCGCTGGGCGGACCCGGTTCGCGTGGCGGGTGTCTCGTCGTTCGGCTTCGGCGGGACGAACGCGCACGTCGTGGTCCAGAGCCCGCCGGTACGGTCCGCGGTGGACGCCCCGGTCGCCGACCCGGAGCCCGTGGTGGTCAAGCTCAGCGGGGCCGACGAGGCCGCCGTGCGCGCGACCGCCGTACGGCTCGCCGAGCGGGTCTCGGCGTCCCTGACCGACGGGACGTCCGACGCCGACCGGCTGCGCGGCTTCGCGTGGGCAGCCGGGGCAGGGCGCGCCGACCTGACCGTCCGGTCGGCGGTCGTCGCGGAGTCGGGCCCCGAGCTCGTCAGCGGGCTCCTCCGCGTCGCGGTGGGCGACGGCGACCTCTCCCGGGTCGTGTCCTCGCCGCCGCGTGTCGCGTTCCTCGCCCCGGGGCACGGCCTGCCCGTCGCGGGGAGCCTCGCAGGCATCTACGGCCAGGTCCCTGCGGTCACCGATGTGATCGACGCGCTCGGCGGGCCGGACGAGCTGCCGCTGTCCGTGCTCGTGACGAACGACCGCTCCGCGACGGACGCCCTCGCCTCCACCCGGGTCACCCAGCCGGCTCTGTACGCGGCCGCCGTCGCGCTGGGCACCTGGTGGCGCTCGGTCGGCGTCGAGCCCTCCATGGTGCTGGGACACAGCGTCGGCGCGTACGCGGCGGCGGCCCTCGCGGGCGTGTTCTCGGTGGAGGATGGCTACCGGCTCGTCACCGAGCGTGGTCGCCTCATGGCCGACGGCGCCCCGGAGGGCGCCATGGTGCTGCTGCGCTGCCGTCCGGAGGACCTCGCGGACCTGCCGCCGCTGGTCTCGGGCGCCGTGGAGGTGGCGGTGCTGAACGGCCCGCAGGACACCGTCGTGTCGGGAGACCCCGACGGTGTCGCCCAGGTGCTGGACACCATGGCGCGCCGCGGCGTGCGGGGCGTCCGGCTCGGGGTGAACCGCGCGTTCCACTCGCACCACATGGACCCGGTGCTCGACGGCCTCCGGACGGCCTTCGACGGCGTCCGGCTCCAGCCGCCCGCCGTCCCCATGGTCTCCGACGCGACCGGCGAGCTCGCCGGTCCCGAGGTGGCCACCGGCGACTACTGGGTCAGGCACACGCGCGAGCCCGTGCGGTTCGGCCCGGCGCTCGACGCCGTCCGCGCCGCGGGTGTCCGTGTGGTCCTCGAGCTCGGCCCGGGCGGCCTGCTCCCGCTCCTCGAGCGGAACGCGGCCGACGGACGGGCCCTGCGCGGGCTGGCGTCGGTCTCGACGGCGCGGCCGGAGTGGGCGCTGCGCGGTGCGCTCGCGCGGTACTGGCGGGAGGGCGGCCAGGTGGACTGGAGCGCGGTGACCCCGCGTCCGGCACACGTGCCGCAGCTTCCGACCTACCCCTTCCAGGGCAAGGCCTACTGGCTGTCCGAGGCACCGGCACCCGCAGGCGCACCGGCCGCCGGCGCACCCGCCGCCGTCGGCACGGACCGACCGGCGACCCCGAGCCGGCCCGAGCCGGCCAACTCGTTCGACACCGGGTCCTGGTCTCCCTCGGGAGTGACCGCGCACCCCATGGTCACGCTCGCGGAGGCGACCGATCCCGCACTGTTGTCATCCACGGCGGGACAGCCGACGACGGGACAGTCGACGGCCGGACTGCCGACGGCGGGCGAGGCCCCCCTCACGAGCCCGGCCGAGGTGCTCGAGCTCCTCAGGGACCGGCTCGCCCCGGCCCTCGGCCTCGACCGGCCCGACGAGCTGGATCCCGACGCGTCGCTCTTCGACCTCGGCCTGACGTCCTTCATGGTCGTCGAGCTGCGCGGCGAGCTGGAGCGACGGCTCGGGCGCGAGATCCCGGCCACCGTCGTCTTCGACCACCCGACCGTCCGGCGGCTCGCCGACCATCTGTCGAGCGGGCTCCCGGACGACGGCCTCGACCACGGCCTCGACCACGGCCTCGACGACGACCACTACACGTTCGCGACCGGCCAGGTCGCGGACCGGGCGATGGGCGGTGAGCGCAGATGATCCGGCACCGGACCCGCCGTCGGCTCACCTTCGTCTACAGCGGCTACGGGTCGCAGTGGCCGGGCATGGGCAGGACGCTCCTGGCCGAGCCGGGCGTGTGGCCGACGCTCCACCGGTGCGAGGAAGCAGTGCGCGAGCTCACCGGGTGGTCGCTGCTGGAGCACCTGAGCACCGACGCGCTACCGCCGGAGGTGGGCGACTCCGTCGCCGCCCAGACGGGGATCTTCACCGTCCAGGCCTGCCTCACCGACCTCTGGCGACGCCGCGGCGTCGTCCCGGACGAGGTCGTCGGCTACTCGCTCGGCGAGGTCGCGGCGGCGCACGCCGTCGGTGCGCTGAGCACCGAGCAGGCGCTGCGGATCGTCGTCCGCCGCGCCGAGGCAGTCCAGCGGTTCGACGGCACCGGCACCATGGCGGCAGTAGGGCTCGACCTGCGCACCGTCGACCGGATCCTGGCCGCGCACGGCGGAGACGTCCACGTCGCCGCCGTGAACGCGCCGTCGGTCATCGTGGTCGCCGGGAGCGACGAGGCGGTCGACGCACTCAGCAGCGACGTCAGCGCCGCGGGCGGCTGGTGGCTCCCGCTCCGCGTCGAGCACGCACTGCACTCGCCGCGAGCCGCGGCCATGCGCCGCCCGATCGTCGAGGCGCTCGCCGACGTCCCGCCGCCGCGGGGCGACGGGCACATCGTGTCGAGCGCGGTCGGCGGGCGGGTGCCCGTCGCGGCGCTGGACGCCTCGTTCTGGGCCGACACGGTCATCCGGCCGGTCCGGTTCCGGGACGCGATCCGGACGGCGTCGGGCCGGCGGCACGACGTCCTGCTCGAGCTCGGGCCACAGGCCACGCTGTCGATGGTGGCCGAGCAGTCGCTCGAGGGCTACGCCACGCGGGTCACCAGCCTCGTGTCGATGCGCCGCGGGACCAGCCTGCACGCGTCCCTACAAGACGTGTCGGACCGGCTGCGCTCGCTGGGCTACGGCGTGCTGCCGGACACCCTGGGCGTCCGGGACGTCCTGCCGCCGCGTCCGCGCCGCGAGTCCGAGCTCGTCGCGCCCGTCAGCCCGACGGCGGAAGGGGCTGGGTCATGAGCCTCAGCTACGCCGCGACCGTCGCGCGCGAGTACGTGCACCGCAGGGCCGTCGCCGAGGTCTTCGTCACCGACACGTCCGCCGCCGGTGAGCCCGGTACGGACGGGACGTACCGGGTGGCGGCCCAGCTCCCGCGCGGACATCTCATGCAGGAGGGTCCCGTCCTCGACTACTCCCTCCTCGTCGAGACGGTCCGGCAGGCGGCCGTCAGCGTCTCGCACCGGCACCTCGGGATCCCGCTGGGTCTCGCGTTCCTCTTCCGTGACCTGGACGTGGAGGTCGACGACCCCGACGCCCTGCGGGTCGGGGCCCGGCCGGCGCACCTGGAGGTCGGCACGACCATCGAGGCGCAGCGGACGGTCGGCGGCCGGGTCACCGGCGTCCGGTTCTCCGGGCGGGTCTTCGTCGACGGCCGCCTCGCGCTCACCGGGCAGGGGTCGCTCATGGTCATGACCCCCGCGGAGTGGAAGAGCCTGCGCGAGCTCGGCCGGCGGCACTCCGTGAGCGCCGCCGGGCCGCTCTCGCAGTCAGCACCGTCGCCCTCCGCGCAGCCGCCCTCCACGCAGCCGCCGTCGCCCGCCCGCCCTCGGACCGTCGGGCGGCGGGACCCGCGCAACGTGGTGGTGAGCCGGCCGGTCCTGGTCGGCAGACGGCGGGCGGAGTCGTTGCTCCACGTCGACACCGGGCACCCCTATCTGTTCGACCACCCCCTCGACCACGCACCGGGCAACCTCCTGCTCGAGGCCGCGCGCCAGTCGGCCGCGGCGGCCGTCTCGCTGGCCCACGGCGGCCCGCAGCCGGCCGGCCTCGTCGTCCTCGCGTGCACGGGTTCGTTCGACGCCTTCGTCGAGCTGGACCTCCCGACGCAGGTCGTCACGGAGGTCGCCGAGCTGACCAAGCGGGGCGCGCTCACCGCGTGCTCCACCCGCACCTCGATCCTGCACGCCGGCAGGGTCGCAGCCCAGATCGACCTCACGATGGGAGTCACAGCATGATCAGCGACCAGTTCAGTGGCCAGACGAGCGGGCAGAGGATCACGACGCTCGTGTTCGACTACGGCGGCGTGCTGACCAACCCGCTCGAGGAGACGTTCTACCTGTTCTGCAAGGCGGTGGGCATCTCGCCGCTGGAGCTGCGCGAGGCCATGGTCGCCTCCGCGCGCGAGCATCGGGCGGACCCGATGGCCGAGCTCGAGGTGGCCGCCATCACCGAGGACGACATGATCAAGCGGCTCGCCGCCTACCTGCCCGACGGCACCCTTGACCGCCTCGAGGGCAAGCCGTTCGGCGAGTGGTGGTTCAAGGGGCGGCGCACGGAGACCGCTGTGGTCGCGGCCATCGCCGGCTTCCGCAGGCGCGGGTACACGACGGCGCTGCTCACGAACAACGTGCGGGAGTGGGAGCCGCGCTGGCGTGCGCAGGTGGACACCGCCGCCCTGTTCGACGAGGTGGTCGACTCCAGCCGCGAGCGCGTGCGCAAGCCGGCCCCGGAGATCTACCGCCGCCTCCTGGAGCGCCTCGACAAGCCGGCGGCACAGTGCCTGATGATCGACGACCTCGAGGAGAACTGCGCGGCGGCCCGCGACCTCGGGTTCAGCGCCGTGCTGTGGACGAGCGCGGACGCCTCCCTGCCGGAGATCGAGGCGGTGCTGGCCGCGGGCGCCGCTCCGGCTCCGGTGGTCGAGGGCGCGTCGTGAGCTCGCCGGAGGTGGTCGTCGTCGGCGCCGGGCCGGCAGGCCTCGCCGCGGCCTGCACGCTCGCGCTGCAGGGCGTGCCCGTCCGGGTGTACGACGCGCGGCAGGGACCCGACGAGCAGCCCCGCGCCCTCGTGCTGTGGGCCGGCTGCCTGGAGGTGCTCGACCGCCTCGGCGTCGGGGACGACGTCCTGGAGCAGGGCCTGGTCCTGCAGCGGGCACGCTACTCGTCCGTGACGCGCCCGCTGTTCACCGTCGGGTTCGGCGCCCTGGCGGGGACGCGCTTCACGCGTCCCGTCTGCCTGCCGCAGCCCGTCGTGGTCCGGCTGCTCCTGGACCGGGTGGCGACGCTCGGTGTGGACGTGCGGTGGAACCACCGGGTCACCGAGGTCAAGCTCGACGACGACCGCGCGGTGGTCCAGGTCGTCGACGCGGCGGGCACGACGTCGGAGGTGGCCGCCCGCTGGGTGGTCGGCGCCGACGGGTCGCGCAGCGTGGTCCGGGAGGCAGCGGGGGTCGAGATGGAGGGCCGGACGTTCACCAGGGAGTTCCTCCTGGTCGACGGCCGGGTCGTCAGCCCGGACCTGCCGGCCGACGAGGCACGCTACGACCTCGGGCCGGACGGGGTGCTCGTCGTGGTGCCGCTGCCCGACGGGACCCACCGGGTCTTCGCGGACCGGGAGATCCCGCCCGACGGCACACCCGACACGGTCTTCGACGACGCGCTGGCGGCACTGCGGCAGCGCCAGCCGTCGGCGACGATCAGCGACGTGCGCTGGGCGAGCCGGTTCCGGGTCCACTCGCGGGTCGCCCGCGGGTTCCGGCGCGGGCCGGTCCTGCTGGCGGGCGACGCGGCGCACGGGCACTCGCCGGCCGGCGGGCAGGGGCTCAACACCGCGGTCCAGGACGGCTTCGACCTCGCCTGGCGGATCGCCGCCGTGTCCGGGGGAGCCGACCCCGCAGTGGTCGACGGGTACGAGGCCGAGCGGCGGCCGGCCGCGCAGCGCGCGGTCCAGCAGGCCGACGCGCAGACCAAGCTGTGGCTCGTCGCCAACCCGGTGCGGCGCAGGCTGCGGGACGCCCTCCTGCGGACCCTCGGCAGCAGGGCGCGGTTCCAGCAGGCGGCGGTCGGCCGGCTCGCGCAGCTCGACCTCGGGCTGCGGAACAGCCCCGCACTGGTCGAGGGGCAGGTACCCCGCGGGACCGGCCTGCCGGCCGTGGGGCGCTGGAGCGGGCTGCCCGTGCCGCCGCGCGACGAGCTCGGCTGCGCCGTGCGGCACCGCCTGGTCGTCTCCGGCCTGACGGCGCGGCAGCGTGCCGCGCTGGCCGACGAGGCGCCCTCCGGTGTGCTCGTCGTCGACCCACCCGCTGCGGACGCGGCGGGCACGGGAGCGGCGGGCGCGGGGGGCGCGGTGGGACGGCCGTCGGTCGTCTGGGTGCGGCCGGACGGCGTCGTCGGCGGCGCGACGGACTGGGACGGGCGGGGCAAGATACTGCGCCTGCTCGGCACTCGGCCGGCGCTCGGCCGGCGACCGACGGCGGTCCCTGAGGCGCGGCCGGTCCGGACCGAGAGTGGGGTGGCGAAGGGCTGACGTGCCATCGGCAGGCC
>NZ_JBHXBG010000191.1:0-10048 GCF_042726755.1 Promicromonospora sp. NPDC060271
TCCCCTGTGGGGAGCCGGGGCCTTCCGCATGCGCGGCGCCCGCAGCCCACATGAAGCACCGTTTCACGGCAATTCCTTGAACATCTCTTGCCAATGGGTTAAACCTGGGTGCCAGGTCTACTCACTCGATGGCGAGGAGATGCCATGTTCCGGCAGAACCGGGCGGCTGCGGTCCGCCTGACGATCGCAGCTCTCACGGCCGCCACGATGGCCCTCACGCTCACCGCCTGCGGTAGCGGCGGCCCCGAGTCCGACGGGATGGTCACCGTCTGGACCGTCGAGACCCAGCCTGAACGCCTGGCCATCCAGGAGGAGGCGATGGCTGCCTGGTCCGAGCGGTCCGGCGTCGAGACCGAGCTGGTGCCGGTCGAGGAGGACCAGGTGTCGCAGCTGATCTCCGCGGCGGCACTGTCCGGCGACGACATGCCGGACGCTGTCAACGCGATCAGCCCTGGGCTGGTCCGGGCCTTCGACCGCGACGGCTACCTCGACCGCGGCGCCGCCGCCGAGGTGGTCGCGGCGCTCGGCGAGGACACGTTCACGCCGTCGGCCCTCGAGCTGACCAGCGACGGCGACGAGCTGCTCGCCGTGCCCTCGGACGCCTGGCCGATGCTGGTGTACTACCGCACCGACCTCTTCGAGGAGGCCGGCCTCGAGCCGCCCACCACGTACGACGACCTGCGGGCGGCGGCGGAGGAGCTCACGACGGAGGGTCGGTACGGCGTGACGCTGGCCACCGACGCGGCCGACCCGTTCACGCAGCAGACGCTGGAGTTCCTGGCGCAGGGCAACGGCTGCGAGCTCGTCGACGATGCCGGCACGGCGACCCTCGACAGCCCGGAGTGCACCGAGACGATAGAGCTCTACGCGGACCTGGCCGGCGACTTCTCGCCCGACGGCACGCAGGGCGTCGAGTCCACCCGCTCCACCTACTTCGCTGGGCAGGCGGCGATGGCGGTGTGGTCGTCGTTCCTGCTCGACGAGATGGCCGGGCTGCGGGAGGAGTTCACGCCGTCGTGCGACGAGTGCGGCGACGACCCGGGCTGGCTCGCCGAGAACACCGGCGTGGTCCCCGTGGTCGAGGGTCCGTCAGCGGGTGGCGAGGCCGCAGGGTACGTCGAGCTCGTCTCGTGGGGCATCACCGACGGCGCGGACCCGGAGACCGCTGACCTCGTCGAGTACATGATGTCCGACGCGTACGTGGACTGGCTGGCCATGGCGCCGGAGGGCAAGGTGCCCGTGCGGACCGGCACGGCGGACAACCCCACCGAGTACACGGACGCGTGGTCCGAGCTGGAGATCGGCGTCGACGCCAAGAAGACGTTCTCCGACGTCTGGCCGGCTGAGGTGACCGACACGCTGGCAGCGGCCCCTGAGTCCGCGGACCGCTGGGCGCTGCCGCAGGGTCAGGGCGCGATCCTCGGCCCGATCACGAGCGAGCTGCCGCTCGCCAAGGCCGCGGCCGACCTCGGGTCGGGTACCACCGACGCGAGCGAGGCGCAGCAGACCATGCAGACCGCCGTGACCGACATAGCAACCCGCGACTGACCTCATCGCTTGTGAGCGCGACCGTTGCGCCGACGCGTCCGCTCCCGGCGCGACGATCGCGCCCACGACGAAGAAGGAGAGGTGGGGATGGCGTCCAAGCTGCGAGGGTCCGAGAACCGGGACGGGATCGCGCTCGTCGTGCCTGTGGTCCTGGTGGTGGCCGCGATCATCGTCGTCCCCATCGTCTGGACGGTGGTGCTGTCCTTCCAGGACGCGCGCTACGTGGATGTGGCCCGCAACGGCCTGTTCAACGAGCTCACGCTCGACAACTACGTCGATGTCCTCACCGCCCCGGCGTTCTGGCGGGCCCTGCTCACCACCGTCGAGTACTCGGTCGCGACCACCGCCGGATCGATCACGGTGGGCCTCGTGGCCGCGCTCGCGTTCCGGGACCGGTTCCGTCTCCGGGCGCCGCTGCGGGCGGTGATGCTGCTTCCTTATGTCGCGCCGGTCGTGGCCACCACGTTCGTGTGGCAGGTGGCCCTGAACCCGCAGTACGGCGTCGTGAACGCGTTCGGTACCCAGGTGCTCGGCTGGGAGCACCCGGTCAACTTCCTCTCGTCCGCGCCCACCGCGCTCCTCACGGTCATCGTCTACGACATCTGGCGCTACTTCCCGTTCGCCTTCATGTTCCTCGGTGCGGCCCTGACGGGCCTCAGCCGCGAGATCGAGGAGGCCGCAGTCGTCGACGGCGCCACACCGCTGCAGAAGTTCTGGTTCGTGGTGCTGCCCCAGCTGCTGCCGACGGTCGCCCTGCTGGTGCTGTTCCGCATGGTCATGGCGTTCAACGAGTTCGACGACGTCTACCTGCTCACCGGCGGTGCGGCCGGCACCCAGGTGGCGTCAGTGCGGGTGTTCGAGCAGCTCACAGGGTCGAGCGACATCGGAGGTGCCAGCGCGACGGCCGCGGTGATGGCCGTGTTCCTCGGCGTCGCGCTGGCGATCTACCTACGCCTGACGGCCAGGCAGAGGGAGGCGTGATGAGCGCGGTGACGGTCCAGACCAGGGTGCTGCGGGTGCTGCGGGTCGTGGTGATCGTGGGACTCGTCGTGGCCACCGTGGTGCCGTTCGGCTACATGCTCTCGCTGAGCTTCGTGCGCATCGACGACCTGCTGCGCGACCCGTTGCGTGTGCTGCCGGCACTCGACCGGATCACCACCGAGACCTATCGCGAGGTCCTGGCCTCGGAGGAGGACGGCGGGTACGGGTTCGCGCGGTTCATGCGCAACTCGGCGTTCGTCGCGGTCGGGGCCGCTGCGCTGACCGTCGTGCTGGTGGTGCCGGCGTCGTACGCGCTGACGCGCCTGCGGTTCGCCGGGCGGTCGCAGGTCTCCTGGTTGTTCCTTGCCGTCTACCTGTTCCCGACGATCATCATCGCCGTGCCGGTGTTCGTGGGGTTCCAGGTGCTGGGGCTGGGCTCGTCCCTGGTGGGGTTGGTGATCGCATACGTAGCCCTGACCGTCCCGGTCTCCGTGCACATGCTGCGCAACTATCTCGCCGGCATCCCTGAGTCGATCGACGAGGCGGCAGTGATCGACGGCGCGTCTCGCCTCCAGATCCTGACGCGCATCACCGTGCCGCTGGCGATGCCGACGATCATGTCGACGGCGTTGTACTCGTTCATGATCGCCTGGAACGAGTTCCTGTTCGCGCTCCTGTTCCTCTCCGCGAAGCAGGACCTGTGGACGGTGTCGCTCGGGCTGACGCGGCTCGCCGACGGCCAGGAAGTGTCGAAGACGGTGCTCATGGCGGGCAGCGTGCTCCTCACGGTGCCGATCGTGATCCTGTACGGGGTGGCCGAGCGCGCCCTCACCGAAGGGCTGACCGCCGGCGCGGAAAAGGGTTAGCGCCGGCGGCGTGTCCGCGGGGCCCGGCCAGGTCCGTCCGCGCGCCTGGGTTGCTGAGTTTCGCCGGTCGGCGTCGGCGGGTGATCTTTCCCCGTTTTACTGAGTTGTGATCAATAGAAGCGTTCCCCAGAGCGTCAACCGCCGGTACGTTCAGCCCAGATGCCCGAGATGACGGGCTTCGTGCTCGCCAACGGCGGCGAGCCCGGCGGACAGTGGGCGCCGGTAGGACAACTTTCGCGGGGTGACGATGCCCGCGGAGCGAGAGGCGAACCGATGACGCAGTTGCACGCATCCCGACCAGCACCACCAGGGCCGGCACCAACGATCCTGATAGCGGTAGGCCTGGCCTTCCTCCTTGTCGGTGCGATCGTGGCCACGGCCTTTATGCTCCTGTTCCAGGGCCAGGTCGCGTCCGGCGCGGCCCAGCTGGACGACGGCGCGGGCGAGGTGAACGACGGCGTCCAGACCAGTCTGGTCTCCGGCGTCGACGAGCTCAGCGCCGGAGCCGTCGAGCTCAACGCCGGCGTGCAGGACGAGGTCGTGCCGGGCGTCGAGAAGCTTGCTGACGGGGCCGGGCGGCTCGACGCCGGGGCCTCCGAGCTGCGCGCGGGCGTCATCAAGCTGCACGACGGGTCGAAGAAGATCGCGGACGGCACCGCCGAGACGGCGGAGGACGTGGCCGAGCTTGCGGACGCGTCGCTGCGGCTGACGGCTGGGTCGACGAAGATAAGGGACGGGCTCGGCACGGTGAACGCCGGGGCACCCAAGCTTGCTGACGGAGCTGAGCGGCTTGCGGATGGGTCTCTGCTGGTCGCAGCCGGCGTTGCGACGGTAAGTGAAGGCGTCAGCCCACTCGATGCTGGTGCACGCAGTCTTGCCTCCGGCGCCGGAGCACTGCGGGACGGCGTCGCGAAGGTGAGCGACGGCGTGACTCCGCTTGATGCTGGTGCTCGTCTGCTGGCATCCGGGTCGCAGAGCCTTGCCGCGGGGGTTGGCCTCGTCGATTCGGCCGCTACCCAGCTTGCCGACGGTTCCTCACGAGTGTTCGTCGGGAGCCAGACGCTGAACACCGGGCTGTCGCAGCTTGCCGCGAGCAACAGCACCATCCTGGGCGGTGTCTCCGCGCTCCAGGGCGGTGCGAGCAGCCTCGCATCTGGTGCGGTGGTACTGGACGCCGGAGCCGACCAGCTCGACGCCGGTCTGCAGCAGCTCGACGCCGCTGCACCCGCGCTCGCACAGGGCGCAGCCGAAACCGCAGCGGGCGCCAAGAGCGTGGCGGCGGGCGCTGCACCCGTAGCGGACGGTGCAGCCACAGCGCAGGGTGGCGCGGAGACCCTCGCTGCGAAGCTTGGTGGTCTCGTCGGTGGCGCGCAGCAGGTACAGGGCGGGAACCAGGCCCTTCAGGCGAAGCTGACGGAGCTCGCCGGGACAACTGACGACCCTGCCCTCAAGCAGCAGCTCGAAGGGCTCGCGGCATCGGCCGGCGGGTTGGCTGCTGGAGCCGGGCAGGTCGCGGCGGGTGCTGGTCAGGCCAAGGATGGCGCGGCGGATCTCGCGGGCAAGCTCGGCAAGCTCTCCGCAGGGGCATCGGCGGTCGCTGACGGTTCGGCGGCAGTGGCCAAGGGAGCAGGGCAGGTATCTGGTGGAGCCCAGCAGGTCGCCACGGGTATCGACACCCTCTCGGACGGGGCAGGTCGTCTCGCCGCAGGCTCGGAGCAGGTCAAGGACGGCAGCGCTTCCCTTCACGCCGGGTTCGGCCAGCTTGTGCCGGGCGTGGAGAAGTACGTGGCCGGTGTCGGCTCGGCGTACGAGGGCAGCTCGACCCTCGTCGCGGGTACCTGGCAGGTTGCCGGCGGCAACGCCGAGCTCGCGCAGAACACTCCGGCCCTGGTCGCGGGTGCTTCGCGGGTGGCCGGCGGTAACGCCGACCTCGCGGCGGGTACCGGCCAGCTCAAGAACGGTCTGCCGGCGCTGCTTTCCGGTGCCGGACGGGTTGCCGACGGTAACGCCGCACTGGCTGCGGGTACCGGCAAGCTCAAGGGTGGTCTGCCTGCGCTGCTCTCGGGTGCGACCCAGGTTGCTGGCGGCAATGCCGACCTGGCATCCAAGACACCGGCGCTCGTCTCCGGCGTCGACCGGCTCTACACCGGCTCCAGCGAGCTGACCGCCGGCATCATCGAGGTCCGGGACCGCGTGGTCCCGAAGGTCGCGAAGTCGCAGCGCCTGGCCGACGGGTCGGTCAAGGTCCGGGACGGGCTCGAGGAAGCCCGGAAGGGCACCCGCACCCTCGTCGACGGCACGGGCGCCCTCGATGACGGCACGCAGACGCTGGCGGCCGGTGCCACCGATCTCGCCGACGGGACGCAGCTGCTCGCCGACGGTTCCGGCAGGCTGGCCACGGGCACCACGGAGCTGGCGTCCGGGACGACGCGGCTGTCCGACGGCACCGGTGAGCTCCGGACCAAGGTCGGCGATGCGCCGGTGGGTGCGGTGGGCATCGTCGTCATCATCGCCGCGGCGCTCGGCGTGCTGGCGGCCATCGCCGGTCTGATCCTGCAGAGCCGCCGTCGCGCCTGATCAGCACCGATCACGGCAGATCGCCGGGGCAGAGCCAACCGCTCTGTCCCGGCGATCTCGTGTCAGGCCGCGCTCACAGCTCGGCGAGCAGGTTCGCCATCCGGTCGATCTCGGCCATCTGGTCGGCTGCGATGTTGGTCGCCAGCTCGAGGACCCGCTCCTCGCTGCCCGACCCGGCGACCTCCTCGCACATGGTGAGCGCACCTTCGTGGTGCTTGATCATGCCCTCGAGGAACAGCCTGTCGAACTCGGCCCCTGAGGCCTTCTCGAGCGCCGCCATCTCCGCGTCGGTCAGCATCCCCGGCATGCTCTCGGCGTCGTGCCCGTGCCCCGAGGTCCGCGGGCCGGAGCCGTCACCTGCCTCCGCGGTGAGCGGCACCGTGTACTCGTTCTCCTCGAGCCAGCCGGACATGAGGTCGATCTCGCTGTCCTGCACGACGTCGATCCGGGCGGCGAACTTCTGCAGCTGCTCCGAGTCGCTCCGCTCCGGGACCAGCCCGGACATCTCGATCGCCTGCGTGTGGTGCACGATCATGTCGCTCAGGAAGTCGGCGTCGGCCTTCGAGAACGGCGCCTGGGCGGGCGCCCCCTTGTAGTCCTCGGGGGCGATCGTCTCGTTCTTCTCGCCGGGCTTCCCCGGCTGCAGCACCACGGAGCTGGGCGTCGACACCGGTTCCGGCTCGTCGGCCGGCCCGGTGCAGCCGGCCAGGCCGAGGGTGAGCGGCATCAGCACGGCAAGGCCGGTAGCGACCGCGCGGAAGCGCGACCGTCGTGCGGTACCTGTCAGCATCTCCACGGGGCGATCCTCTCGTACGTGCTGTCGTGTCCGGGTCCCCGGACTTCGACAGTTGTCGGCACGCGACGATCCTGCCAGGCAATTTGTCTCCACTGTGTAAAAAGCGGCCCCTAAATTCGTGGTGCTGGGAGAACACTCTGGGTCAAACTGCCTATACCGACCTAGGAGGTGTGACGCCCTTGCGTCGTCCAACCCTTACCCGATCGCATGTGCGGGGTGCCGCTGCCGCCGCCCTCGCAGCGGTGCTCGCGGCCGCGACGCTCGCTGTCGCGGCACCGAGCCTGGCCTCGCCCGGCGACGGTACGGCGGAGCAGTCCTTCGCCGGCACGACCTCGACGTCCTCGGTGGACCCGGACGTACCCCCGGGCGAGACCGAGTCCTCGAAGATCAAGCACCTGAGCAACCAGCCCAAGAACGGCGCACTGCGGAACACGGGCTCCGACCTCGCGTTCCAGGGCAAGTACGCGTTCGCCGGCAACTACGACGGCTTCACCGTCTACGACCTGTCCGACCCGAAGAACCCCAAGCAGGCGGTTCAGGTCCGCTGCCCGGGCGGCCAGAACGACGTCTCCGTCTACAAGGACATCCTGATCCTGTCCACGGACTCGTCGCGCAGTGACGACTCGTGCAAGTCGAAGCCGCTCCCCGAGACCAAGAAGGCGGCCTGGGAAGGCATCAAGGTCTGGGACATCTCCAACCCGCTGAAGCCGAAGTACGTCCAGTCCGTCGAGACCGACTGCGGCTCGCACACGCACTCCCTGGTGCCGTCGAAGGACAAGCGGGACCTCTACGTGTACGTCTCCTCGTACTTCCCGGCCAAGGCGTACCCGGACTGCCAGCCGCCGCACGACAAGATCTCGATCGTGAAGGTCCCGCTGAGCTCGCCCGAGTCGGCCGGCATCGTCGCGACGCCGAACCTGTTCCCGGGCGGCGGCTACGAGGGTGACCCCAACGGCGAGGGCTGGGCGACCAGCGGCTGCCACGACATCACCACCTACGCCAAGTACGACCTGGCGGCCGGCGCGTGCATGGGCGACGGCATCCTGATGGACATCTCGGACCGAGAGCGCCCCCGGGTGATCGACCGGGTCCGGGACACCGAGAACTTCGCGTTCTGGCACTCGGCGACCTTCAACAACGACGCAACCAAGGTCGTGTTCACGGACGAGCTCGGCGGTGGCGGACTCGCGACCTGCACCAAGGAGTACGGTCCCAAGCTGGGTGCCAACGGCATCTACGACATCAAGCGCAAGGCCGGCGGCAAGAAGGACCTCGTCTTCAGGTCGTACTACAAGATCCCGCGCATCAACACGGAGAACGAGAACTGTGTGGCGCACAACGGTTCGCTGATCCCGGTGCCTGGCAAGGACATCATGGTCCAGTCCTGGTACCAGGGCGGCGTCTCGGTGTTCGACTTCACCGACTCCCGCAACCCGCGTGAGCTCGCCTGGTTCGACCGCGGTGAGGGCGTGAGCAACGGCGGTACGTGGTCCACGTACTACTACAACGGTTACGCCTACTCGAACGACCTCGACATCGGCTTCGACACCTTCGAGATCGCCGACTCGATCGACGGGAAGGCCGAGAAGGTGCGGCTCCCGTCCCTGAACCCGCAGATGCAGGAGTCGTTCGTCCGCTGACGCGTCGGCGAACGCCGTCGGGCAGCCTTGCGTCGCTTGGGGCAATTGTCACCACTGTGTAAAAAACACCAAGAGTCCTGGTGCTGAGAGGTTGCTGTGAGTGACACTGCCTCAACCGACCTAGGAGGTGTGACGCCCGTGCGTCGTCCAACCTTTACCCGATCTCGCGTCCGGGGTGCCACTGGCGTCGCCCTGACCGCGTTCGTCGCCGCGGCGACGGTGGCACTGGCAGCGCCCGTGGCGGCCTCCGTCGCAGAGCCTGACGTGCCGCCGGGCGAGACGCAGTCCTCGAACATGACCCACCTCAGCAACCAGCCCAAGAACGGTGCGCTGCAGGGCACCGGTTCGGACATCGCGTTCCAGGGCAAGTACGCGTTCGCCGGCAACTACGACGGCTTCACCGTGTACGACCTGACGGACAAGGAGAATCCCGAGCAGGTCGTCCAGGTGTACTGCCCGGGCTCGCAGAACGACATCTCGGTCTACAAGAACCTGCTGGTGCTGTCGACCGACTCGTCGCGCAGCGACGACTCGTGCGCCTCGACGTCGCTCCCGGCCACCGAGAAGGCGGCCTGGGAAGGGATCAAGATCTGGGACATCTCGAACCCGCTCGCACCGCAGTACATCAAGTCGATCGAGACGGAGTGCGGCTCGCACACGCACTCGCTGGCTCCGGCCAAGGACGGCCGCAACCTCTACGCCTACGTGTCGTCGTACTCGCCGAACGCGACGTACCCGGACTGCCAGCCGCCGCACGACTTCGTCTCGATCGTGAAGATCCCGCTGAAGAGCCCGACGTCGGCCGCGGTGGTCGCCACGCCGAACCTGTTCCCGGACGACACCGGCTACGAGGGTGACCCGGCCCGCCGGGCCTCCGCCACGAGCGGCTGCCACGACATCACCACGTACGCCAAGTACGACCTGGCCGCCGGTGCGTGCATGGGCGACGGCATCCTCATGGACATCTCCAACCGCGAGCGTCCACGGGTGATCAGCCGGGTGCGGGACACGGTGAACTTCGCGTTCTGGCACTCCGCGACGTTCAACAACGACGCCACCAAGGTGGTCTTCACCGACGAGCTCGGCGGCGGCGGTCTCGCGACCTGCACCGGCGAGTACGCGCCGGAGCTGGGTGCCAACGGTATCTACGACATCAAGCGCAAGTGGTTCGGCAAGAAGGAGCTGGAGCTCGCGTCGTACTACAAGATCCCGCGGATCAACACGGCAGCGGAGAACTGCGTCGCGCACAACGGCTCGCTGATCCCCGTCAAGGGCAAGGACATCATGGTCCAGTCCTGGTACCAGGGCGGCGTCTCCGTCTTCGACTTCACCGACTCGGACAACCCGCGCGAGCTCGCGTGGTTCGACCGCGGTGAGGGCGTGAGCAGCGGCGGCACCTGGTCGACGTACTACTACAACGGGTACGCCTACTCGAACGACCTCGGTATCGGCTTCGACACGTTCGACATCGACGACTCGATCGACGGCAAGGCCGAGCGGGTCAAGCAGTACAGCCTGAACCCGCAGATGCAGGAGTCGTACGGCTACTGACGCACCCCGCTGAGGTAGCACCAGAGCGAAGTACCAGGGCGAGACAGAACTCGGGCGAAGTAGAACCAGAGCCCGCCCGAGTTCTGTCT